>JAUMXR010000055.1 GCA_030528995.1 Candidatus Saccharimonadota bacterium
CAAGCCTTTCCTCCGTGGTTGTTTCTTTTTCCGTTTGATGTACAATCTCCGGTTTAGTCAATCGGTCTGAATACAGCCGACTTGCGGCACCGGTTAGATCGTTTTTAACTTGGCGTGGGCCAATTTGAGATAAGGTAGTAACTCTTTCCCCTATTCGCCTTGTTCTTTTCTCGTGATAACGCCCCTCCGCTTCATCCCAGGTGTAAGTTTCGGGTTGATGTGAGACTTCTCGGATAACAAAAAAGGTGATCATCATTTTATAATTAAAACTGTAACGCTAATTATAAAAAGGAGATAATCACCTATGACTAGTATAGCACAGGACTATAATCTTGACGCAGAGGAGAAACGCAGGCGATATTGGCCACACGAATTACAAACTAGGGTTCATGCAGTTGAACTCTATCGTATGACTCGCGGTAATAAAAAACTTAATTCGGTTAATTTTGTTTGTCGTAAATATCATTGTTCTAAAGCTTCATTGATGCGCTGGAATAAATCCTATGACGGTACGCCAGAATCACTACAAGATGGCTCACATCGCCCAAAACATACGCATCCAAGTGCGCATACGGACAAAGAAAGACGATGGATCAATAATTTAATGCATCGCAATCCACATTTATCACCGCTCGCCTTATGGCGCAAGCTAAAAGTTAATTATGACTACGACCGTTCGCCAATGAGCCTTAGGCGCGAGCTGAGAAGGCTTGGATATATTGAGGATGGTGCCCTAAGAGGGACCTCAAAGAATAAACATGATAAAGAATATCATACGCCGAAGAAATTAGGTATTAAATGGCAAATAGACGTCAAAGACGTTCCAACCGCTTGTATAGGGGAGAATTTGCCTCCTTATACGCGTTTTTACCAATACACATGTATAGAAGAAGCTAGTAGACAAAGATATTTATATTATTACGATGATGTGGGTCCAGCAGTTACGGTTGATTTTATTAAACGCTGTTTTCTTTACTACGGCTATTTGCCGAATGAAATTCAGACTGATAATGGCCCAGAATTTGCGCACACCATAGAAACCGATAAAGTACACCCAGTAGATAAATTGCTAAAATACTTACATATTCGTCATCATACAATTATGCCTCGTACTCCACAACATAACGGAAAGGTAGAGAGAAGCCATCGTGAAGACAACCGGACCCTTTACAGTTTTAATAAGTTTAACTCTCTTGAGGAGTTGCGAAGAAAAGGCAAACGGCGTATGGACGAATACAATAATACTCCGATGCGACCATTAGATTACAAGACTCCTTTAGAAAAGCGTGCCGAGTTGGAGTCTATTTCAAAATTGAGACGCGTAAAACAAATAAAGAAAAAAGAAGCAAAAAAGAAATAAGTATATTAGAAGAGGCTCCGTACTTGCTTGTTGAAAGAGCCGTACGGAGCCTCTTCTAATAATTATGAATAAACCCCCATTGCTCCAAAATGAAGTCTCACATCATTTGTTTCCCTACACAAACCTTTATCAACGCCCCTTGTTTTTTTACTTCAATTTTGTTAAAATAGCCTTAAATGCGAGCGTAGCTCAGTTGTTTAGAGCGCTTCCTTGCCAAGGAAGAGGTCGAGA
>JAUMXR010000040.1 GCA_030528995.1 Candidatus Saccharimonadota bacterium
CCCCACCTTCATCTAATCCAGAACCACGCACGTGGACAGTAACTGGAATTTCCTTAGCGGCAATCTGGTTAAAGAACCGCATTAACTTACGAATATCCTCCGTAGATTCGGGGAAAGCCACAAATTTCGGCTTCACTTTTACTACTGAACGGTCGGTTGAATACGCCTCCAGTATCTCCGGGGTATCAAAAACATTGCCAACGATTAACTGATTTAGGTATTTCGTTATTTTACCCATGTTGTTTATGATTATAACACAAATAATTCAAAATTCTTATGCCAATTTTCATTAACCAGCATCGCGCCACACAAATAACAGCTTATTTCTTTTCGCTCTTCGCGGGTTCAGCTTTCTCGGCAGGTGCACTGGCTGGATGTTCTACCTTTTCTTTCTTTTCTGGTTTCTGGAAAAGCAAATCGGCTTCCAAAGTTTTGCCACTTGGCCCAAATACGACCGGAATAAATCCGACATACTGGTAACCTTTCTTCTCCGTATATTCCTCGATGATCTCCCGATGCTCTTTAATCTCGGCATTGATTAGTTTGTTGTTGGCGTATTTTACTCGGACAAATTCCATAAAACCTCCTTTTCTTCATTGTATCACATTTGGTAACAGACTAAACCAAGTGCTAAAGTTCTACTAGTTCATATTTTCTACTACCAAGCCCTAATGACTCCGCATATGGTAGTATTTCTCGTCCAAGCTGCATATCAATACGTTCTTTTAGCTTTTCTGCCCCAGGATCCTTACTCGCCCACACCATGTCGATGAAGGCCTGGTCATTTGCTACTGGGTCAAGTGACGCCACAATACCCAAATCTTCCATCACCGGGTCGTCTTGGTCTGAAGCGCAATCACATAAAGTTGACAAAGCATTCATCACAGTAATATATACAATAGGTTTATTTTGTTCTTTCAAATAATCCGCCACGGCCGTTGCTGCTTCCGCCATTGACTCAATAAAGTCAATCTGCTCAATTTTGGTTAGCCAACAAAGTCGAGGGCTTTTGGTTTTACCACACGAATGAATGTAGGCTTTGCCATTGCGCGAGGCGAACCCAATCGATTGATTCTTTAGATTCGCACCAAATCCGCCAGCAATATGTCCTTTGCCGTGCGCTAAATTCACAAACGCATCATAATTATCAAAGTGTGAGCCTAGCAAATCGTATTTTAGGTGTTTACCACGTTTGACTGGAATCTCAATTTCGCCCTCGGCATCCATAATATCTACATCAGCGAACGAAGTAAAACCATGTTCCTCGGCTACTTTCATATGATCTTTGACGGTATTTCGTTTGCCTGGATATGCGGTGTTGCACTCCACGATTGTTCCATTCAAAGACTTGACGAAAGGTCCAATCAAATCGGCTTTCAGGTAGCCCTTCGCACCCTTCTCCCCTGTTGAAACTTTTATACCAACCCTACCTTCTAATTTAACGCCTAGCGCTTCATAAACTTTTTGAAGTCCTGCCGGCGTGATGTCCTTCGTGAAAAATACTTTTGCCATTTCGCTCCTTTCTCCAATTCCAACTTAATCATATCAAATTTAGCCAAATAACTCTAGCGGTCTTTTATTGTCTACCAGTATTTGGTGCTTTTGGAATCATTGTCTCAGTCTTAGAATTCTCATCGTTCAAAATAATCGTGTTATTATTTAGTGTTACGCTCACCCCCTCACCGCGCCTTGTCTCTGAGAGTGGCACCAATGTGATTACATTTTCAACACCTTGTTTTAATCCTGTGACAGTAATTTCCTTTTCATAAGTAGTGCCGAGGATACCATCGTTTAAAATTACCACGGCAGCCGTACCGTTATGTTCGAAACTGATTTTAATGTTTCCGTTTTCTCTTTGTTCGACTTGTTTGATTTCTAGCACCGGCATATCATTATTGTAGTTTTCGTCATCATATTCCTCCTCAACGCTAGGTAGACTATCGTATCTTTTTAAAATCATATCAGTCAGCAGTCCTAAATTATCCAGCGAGGATGCCACTGCCCCACCCGTTGCTTCCGCCAATGGCCAATAAGTATCCACTTCCGATTCTTGTGTAATAATATAGAAGTTCACTGGATCAATTTGCTTACTCAGTTTCTGAACATCGTAAAAAGTGGTTCCGTCTAAATCTGGCGAATGATAGCCCGCGTCGGTCAAAACCACCAATGATTTCGTTGAACCAAATTTCCAGTTCAATTGCTTCATAACATGTAGTGATGCCGAAAGTAAGGATTCCGGGTCATCACCGCCACCATCAGCCACGATCTCGTCTAAACCTTGTCGAAAAGTTTCTAAATCGCAAGTCTCGAAATTACAATGTTCGACAGGCATGTAACCATCATTCAAATCTCGGTAATCGTAAAGCGCCACTCGTCCACCCGCACCCAGAGTTTTTTCGGCTAGACGTAACGCCTCGCTCTTGTATCCGTCAATCAAATCGCTCATCGAGCCCGTCGAATCAATCAAGATTGCCGTATCGTGTGGCGAGGTATACTGATTCTCAATCCCAAAGTAGGCGCCAATTTTACTCATAATATATCTCGAAGCATCTTCGTATAATCCGTCTTCCGCATAGGAAACATGATCCCTCACATTGAAATGCGAACTACATAATACATCACTTTTATTACACCAAGTTCCCACTTTTCCACTAAAATCTTCGGCTCGGTATGGATTTGTTGCTCCGAGTATTCCTTTGTAGGCTCGACAATCTGGTACATAAGCTCGGTAGTCCGACAGGTATTTCCCACTACAGGCCGACGGTACCATGCCGGCCCCTTCTGGCAAATAAATCTTAGGGTCACCAAATGTAGCCGCATAGATGATTTTGTCAGCGCTTATTTGGTTAAGGCTTTTTATTACCACAATCGCACCTTGAGAGTATCCGCCCAGGACATATTTTGTATTTTTACAACCATCGCCATTAATGGAATCTACCAATTTATCGACTCCCTGGCGGACGCTTTCGCCAAAATCATAGCCATCACCACCGCTCACAAAAGCGCCAAGCAGAGTCCCAAGATGCCCATCCCCCACATCGATACTCACCGCCGGATAGTCCAAATCGTCAAACTCGTAACTAAGCCCTGTATTCTGAAGCTTTTCTCTCAAAGATTCTATGAAAGCCAAATAGTGCCCATTCGTATAACGTTCTCCACCCGAACCCCGTGCAAAAATAATTTTGAGATCCGGACAGCCGGAGGCCTTTACTCTACTATTATTGTTTATGATTGCCGCGCACGACAACAAAACAGCAAGAGCCACGCATATTATCCGTTTCGTAGTTCCATTTTTGCGTTCGTGTTTGCACCTAAATATTTTGAACATATAACTCCTTTTTTAAATTAACGCAGTATATACATGTCCAGCCAACAAAAACAACCCCGTCTGCGCACTAAGCGTTTTCACCACTGTTTTATAAGCGCCAAAAATAAACCATAGCCGGTTTCGTTTTAAGCAATACTATTATCTAAAAACCTAAGTCAAATACTTCCAGCCCAGCGATTTGTAAAAATCCATCGCATCCGGCCAGTCGAAAAACTTTGATGCCAGCAAATTGTAAACCTCATCCAGCATCACAATCGCAAAAAGTGTAATCGCAAGCGTAAGAAATGCTTTTTTGGATAGTTTTTGTGCCAACCAAATCGCACAAGGCAGTATTATATATATTAAAAATAGCGCCGAAAAACCAAACACCAATACACTGCGTAGGCACACGAATCCGCCAATATTCCCGAAGTTCAGGATTTCCGTATTATAATCCCAATATCTTGTTCCGTTGCCAATCGTATAAACTAGCCAACCGCCTACGAATTCGACAATCCCCGCCACCAACATTGATAACAAAAATACCGCCCACGGATATTTGCGGATTTTCCAACAAGCCCAGACAATTAATACGGCTCCAATCGCGTAAATATTAATCCATGGCAAGAAATTCCCTCCCTGCATATAAAACTCCCCCGTCCCACCATCAAAATAATAAAAGATAAATTCGTACACCCAACCAAAAAACCCAGCAAACACCACAAGTAGCATCATAATGCCGAGCCACTGCCACTTTTCTAACTTTATGTCTTCCTTCAAAAATCCCCGAAACACTTCGCGCAAAGTCTTCTTGCCACCCTTTTTCATAAAACTAATTATTCCCTTCCTTTACCCACTCTGGTGGTTCCATCTCAAACAGAATTTTCGGCGTATGACGATTAACTATGTCTGGCTCAACACCATAATAATGTTGGTAAGTCGTATCTACTGAGCCAAATTTAGCTTTATCGCGCGACAACCCAAGTTTCTGCGCTGTATCCCAAACTGCTTTTTCACTTGGTCCCTCAACCTCAGCAAAAGTTGGTAACCATGGCCAAGTGTCAATACAGATTTCGACTTCGTCAAGTGTCCAAGTTTCACGATACGATTCTTGTTCGGCTTTGGGCTTTAATCCACAAGATTTTAATAACAGTATGGCATTTTCGTAATCATCGGCAAGCACATTGACTTCTTTAGTTCCTAAAATTGATTTATCGTCCGCGACGTTTTTGTAAGTCATCACGATTTTGCCGCCACCCTCATCGCGTACTCGCGCAAATTCGTGTGGGCCCAAATCGAACACAATCCGCCGCATTAGTACTTCCGGCTTTACTAGTTTTGCCCCCACTTCTTTTAGTTTGGCGCGCAAGTTTTCTTTATCGATGTCTAAAAACTGCGCTTCAATTTCATTATCCATACTTTTATTATAACACTACCAGAACAAATAAACTCCGTGATATAATATAGCTATGGATGAATACGATGACGAAGACTACGGTCTCGACAGGGATGATGACGAATTATATGATGATGATTATGATTCGGACGACGACGATGATGATTTTGATGATGAACTAGATGATGATGTGGAAGGTTCGGATGATGATAATAACGATGGCTATCACGACGCTTCTTATTACGAAGCACTCGGCATGGACGACGGTCGCTTTGATAGAGAGCATCACATGCTTCCCCACTCCGGTTTTGGCTCATCGGTCAATTTAGACGAGCTCGACGAAGACCAACGCGAAGCCTATGAACTCGGCTACGGTATCGGCGCCGAAGACTACGACCTGAGTGACGACGAATAGATTAAATCGCTATGACCACTAGTTCCCTAGCGTCTTAATTTTCTTGAAATCTACTTTTTCTACCGCTGCACGTAGAGCTTTTTCCGACCCATAGTGCGTCCTTCTCTCCGGCGCATCAGATAACATATGTTGTGCATATGGGAAACTTACAGCCCGTTCCAACACTCCGCCTAGTTTACCAGTCCCACAAAGCACTTCTGCTTTCCGCACTTTCGCAATTGGTACCTCGAGTGCTTGTTTCATTTCTTCCGGAAAGAATGTTAAGGAAAACAAATCCGCATCTTCTTCTCCCGCCAGCCGACCATAGGCAATTGAGGTATTCCCTTCAATCCACAACCGACTATCCAGTCTTCGCATCTTCGCACTCTCGAGATTCATTTCGCAGCGCGCATATTTCTTCCGACTTTCATCCATCATATCGCACACGAAATCTCCTTCACACGTTGTTGTCATCACGGCCCTTGAGGCATCCGGTGACTTCAGCCCATGCTTCGCATCGTACGAAATCGTATCACTAATATAATCACAAATAATCCACGAAAGTAGTCCCGTCTCCGCATTTTCCGCCACAAGATAAAACTCCGTTCTCGCACCCCAAAACACACTCGAATGCACCCGAAACATCGTCACGATACCATAGTATTTCGGCGCATCTCCCTCAAACACGGCTGCTTTCGCCGGCCGAAACCCCTCCGGCAAAAATTTCTGCATTTTCTCCGGCTCCGTGATTTCATAAAACATAAACGAACAATACGGTTCCACCACAAACGGCATCTTATCCGCCTTCTTCGTTGCCGACGACACGATTTTGCGTTGCATCCACACCGGCAACCGCCTGAGCTTCGTCTGCATGTAAGTTACTTTCCCAACTTCCATCGGGTCCACCAATCTTTCCACCCCTTTTGCGTATTCTAGAATATTCATAAGCTAATTATAGCACAGCACCAACGGGCTAATACTTGCCAGAACCACAAAATAATGCTATGATATATATGACCACACTACGCCTAAATACAAGCGTAGTAATTAATCTAAAACAAAGGAGGCATATGCAAAAAATCAATCCAATTATACCGGCCTCGTACGATTATCTTTTCGATATAGTGGCCGAAAAACTCTTCGCGGAATATCTCGTGAGATATATTCT
>JAUMXR010000041.1 GCA_030528995.1 Candidatus Saccharimonadota bacterium
ATCACCAGTCAAACTAGCCACAGAAGACATCGTCGATACAATACCGCTTCCTTTTATCATGTTCGCAATCGGCAAAAAAGAATTATATAAACTACCAAAGAACGTATATTTACTAGTCAGGTCAAACGGACTTTTAGTAGCACGCTCATAAAAAGCCCACTCCTCCTCGACTTCATTAGTTAACCCAAATACCTCTACGGCATTTTCCTTGTCAGCATATCTTCCAGTACTCATTTGAAGGTTGCTATTCATTATATTTTGCGAGCCACTTTGAAGCGAATACCCACCCGGTAGCCCCAGGAAGGCAACTGTCAACTTATCGGCAAACCAATTAGCCACCGTAGGTGTAATCGCAGTCAAGACAACCGTAACCGCAGTCATAGCAAGAGCAAGCATCGCACCCTGAATTGCTCCTTTTACGATTTCCTTCACAGCTTTGGCAATCCCAAAAGTAAAAACTGCTGCAACATCACTTACTGCATCAGCAACCCCCATAGTGGCTTGAAGGGCATTACATGCTTTAAATGCAGCAATTCCACCACCAAGTTTCCCTATACTCGTAAGAACATCAGCAAGAGTTGTTTTTTTTATGACACCTCTCATGGCATTTTTGTTAGCAAGCTCCCTATTCACCATTAAGGCACTCGGGTCGTTTTCATCAATCACGGTCTTACTAGCAAACGGCGCATTCCAACCCGGGCTCTCCGTCACTGAGCCCTTCACGGTCACTTTATTACCATCTATATCCCAAACATCCGTTTCGACCGGAGTATTAATTTTGTTGAGTGCAAGATTTATCGCTTCGTCAGCATCTCCTGCTTTTATCCTATCCGCCATCTCTAAGAATTTTGAAGCATAATTAATTGTATTTATAGTTTGCACCGCACCAATAGCCGTGCTAATTGCTCCTATGCCTCTCAAAAAAGCGCATCCCGCCGTTGCACTCACCATCGCAACCTTTTGCGCTTTCGCGCTTAACTTAGATTTAACTGAATCAACATCCGTGTTACCAGTCCTAATACTACCGCTGTCTCCTTCCACCTCACCATAGGTTCTTGTTGTTACGGTACCATCCGCTTCAAGAGTTTCAAATGTATCTCCAGCCTCAGCATTACGATACACTGTTTTGCCGTCTTCATCGGTTTCTGCCTTCGTTACCTCCATTTCACTATCGTCAACCCCATCACTCTTATTTTTAAACAACATTTCGTCTACTTTCTCCTGATCGGCATCATCAATCTTCGTCTGATTGCGCGCGTTTTTGCCTATAATTCTTTCATACATAGAATCTGCCATATCGTCAAACCACCCAGCAATCTTCCCCGTAAAAGTAATTGTTGCCGTATCATAACTTTGTCTAAACCGAGTATTAGAACTTTGTGCTTCAATCAAGGTCATCGGTGTATCGGAAAGCTTTACACGAACGCCATCAACATCTATCTCTGCACCAGCTAATTGTTTGGCCCTCGGCAAATCACTGCTATCCGCCACAATCGGTATCCGGCTTCCATCCGCATCTTCAAAGACCAACAATTTCATCTTCTTGCCGCCAACATCATCTAACTCCACATAGTCAATGTTCTGTTGTTTTAGCTTGTTAGCAAGTTTTGATCCGATTTTAAATTTTGTTTTCCCAAAAATCGTTTCCTTTGTGCCAGTATTATTCAAAAGGCTTCGTATCAGATAATTCGATCTCCTATTCATCACTGCGCTATTCTGGCCGAACATCGAAGATACAGTTTCCTTATAAGCAACCAATTCGGTCGACACACCGGAAAAAGACACCATACCGATACCAAACATGCCGAGAATCATTATCACCGCCCCCATAGGCCCACCTCTTTTTGCAATCTTTAATAAACCTTTTTTGCGACCTCTCCCTTTTTCGTCAATCTTACCTTTACCAGAATAAAACCCACCTGCAGACTCCTCTTTTTTTCTCGTACCATCGACAACATTGCCACCACGATAAAAACCGCCTTCGGCCTCATCACCCGTTTCGTCTTGGACAGCATCATTTTCTGCATCCTCAAAATCTTGACGAGCGCGTCTGGATTTCTTTTTACCAACGCTTTCACCGTTTAATTTCGTGCCATTTTCCATCCCCCCATTTAAAGACCATCCACTAGGCGCCTCATCGCCACGCCCATTCAAAAAGCCGGGCTTTATATCATCCTTCTGTGATTCTAGCAAATCATTGTACGGATCATTTTTCTTTAGTCCACTAGCCATATATTATATATTATATAACACTTATGTTTAAAAACCAAGAATCACAAAAAGATAATTGAAATCAAAGAAAGAATCGCGAGCACTATCAAAACCGCCCATATCCAACCAAACTTGCCCGTCTTTTTCAAATCTTTCAAATATTCCGCGTCTTCCGCGAAATCTACATCACCGTCATCATTCACCTTTGCGTTTTCAACCGCTTTTGCACGCAAATCAGCATTAATCCTCCGCGACAACTCATCGTTTTGCTCATTTTGTTTGTTTACAATTACACCCATATCTTTTCCTAAATAAGTTAATAACTTTTATATTATAGCACAAATATGTGGTATAATAGAATAAATATTATTTAAGGAGGAATAATGGCGACCAAAAAGTCGAAATCGTCGAACAAGTCCACTAAGACTAAATCGACCAAACCAAAAACTGCCGAAAAGTCTGTCAAAAAGTCAGAACTTGAGGCTCCTAAAACTAATACCGCCGAAAAGACCACTCGCGAGGAAGTAGTCTCTTCCGGCAAGAAAAAATCCTTCCTTTCGGGCTTCTTCGCTCGCAAATACGAAGGTAAAGAAAGCATTTTAACCATCTTCAAGAGCCATAAGTTCTACGGTGCTTTGCTCGGCGAAGTACTAGGCACAATGCTGCTCGCATTGTTGTTCTTCTCTCTTTCGCTCATGGGCATTCATTCCCTAGCAACATACGCTTTTGCCATGATTGCGATTCTTATCGCCATCTATGCATTTTCTGGTGCTTGTCTCAACCCACTCATCACCGTCGGTATGATGGCTAGCCGCAGAATGTCCGTCATTCGCGGTATTATGTACATCATTGCCGAAGTTATCGGCGCTTGGCTTGGTTGGCTCATCTTCAACGCTTTCCATCTCACCGGCGGCGAGACTGCATATGACATCCCCACGATGTCTGCTATCGCCGAAAACGGCATGTGGATTGTCACGATGATTGAATTAGTTGGTGCTATTATCATCAGCTTCTTCTTCGCACGTGCCCTTAAATACAAGCGCAGTGTATTCACTTTTGCCGCAGTAGCAGCCGGTGGTCTTATCCTCGCGGTTGTCTTAGGCTATGTTGTATCTGCAGCATTCTTGAGCCTTAACAACAACTTCATCTTCAACCCAGCTCTTGCGATGATGTATCAAATCTTCCCAACAGCAGGCGAGAACTTTGGCGAAATTCTCGGTGGCATCTGCCAGGCCTTGTCAATTTACGCTATCTTCCCAATGATTGGTGGCGTCGTTGGCTTCTACCTAGCCGACTTCACCAGCAAGCTGTCTGACGAAGAATAAGAAGCTTAGTATAAAAATAACCCCCGCTTAGAGGGGTTATTTTTTTATCTATCTTTTGGGAACAGCGGCATCTTCGGCGGCTCTATCTCACCAGAGAACACCTCAAATATCTTACCAGACGCCTCCGGCAAAAATGGCGTAAGCTCATAATTAGCCTGTAGCAAATCCCGAATCAGGCCACCAAGACACGACTCAAGTTTTTCCCTCTCACCGTTCTTCGCTAAACTCCAAGGTTTCTCTTCATCAATCCGTTTATTCAAAGCCTGAATTTTATCCCAAACACAGTCAAACGCTTTCGAGAATTCAAACGCGTCCATTAGCTTCTTGTACTCTTCGCTAAAGCCTCGTGTGTCTCCATCAACCACAATCTGGTTCTTGTTCGCCAACGTCGCAAGTCTCTGCACCAAATTCCCCAAATCATTTGCCAACTCATTGTTATAGGCAGCGTCATATTTTTCCCAAGTAAAATCCGAATCCGCAAAAGTGTCCACATGCCTCAAAAAGAAATAGCGAAACGCATCCTGCCCATATTTACCCAGAACCTCCAACGGCTCCACTACATTGCCAATCGATTTCGACATTTTCTGTCCATTCGCGAGCACCATACCATGCGACACCAAAGTCTTCGGCAAAGGCAGGCCTAACCCGATTAGCATTGCTGGCCAAATAATCGCATGAAATCTCAAAATATCCTTACCCACAAATTGCGCCGTTGCCGGCCACCATTCCTCGTAGCTATCATCATCCGGATAGCCAATCACTGTCAAGTAATTCGACAGCGCATCAATCCAAACATACATTACCTGTGAATCATCCCCCGGCACAGGTACGCCCCAAGTCAACTGTGATGTCGGCCGCGAAATTGAAACATCCGGAGACTCTTCCAACAATCTTAATACTTCCTTCTTACGAAAATCCGGCAAAATCAACATCTCGTCAGTCTCAATCGCTTGCCGTATTCTATCTTTAAAATCCGCAATTCTCAAATAATAGTTTTCGCCCTGAAGCTTTTCGTAAGGCTTCTGATGATCTGGACAAATCCCACCATTTTCATCATATTCTTTTTGCGTAATATAACGTTCACACCCAGTGCAATACCATCCTTCATAATCTGCCTTGTAAATATGTTCTTCTAACTTTTGCCAAATCTTCTGTACTCGCTCTTCATGCGACTTATCAGTAGTTCGCACATAATCCGTATACTCAACACCCAACTTCCCAATAAAATCTTTAAAAACCTTCGAATTCTTATCAACATATTCTTCAATAGGCAACCCGAGTTCCATTGCTTTTTGGTAAATTTTGTTACCATGTTCGTCCGCACCCGCTTGTAAGCGTACTTCATCGCCACAAGCTCTGCGATACCTCGCATAAACATCAGCTAAACAATAATCCACAGCATGACCAATGTGTGGATTACCGTTCATGTATGGAATTGCTGTCGTAATATAAGTTTTTGTCATAAAACAATTTTACAATATATCAGACACTTAGTCAATCAGATTACTCAGGCAAAGACTCGGATGGAGTAGTGTTCGTGGTATCAGTACTTGATGAAGCGCCAGAACCAGAAGCTGAATTTGAATTAGGCAATGATTCTGGGCCAGTGCCAGATTGAGAGGACGAATTACTGTTTGTGTTGTCTGTCGTACTAGAAGAATTCGAATCAGTATTTGTATTCGTCGAATTACTACCTGATTGAGAATTATCATTTGATGGGGTGGTATTATTAGTGGAGCCATCCGGATTCGTATTGTTGTTATTATTTGAATTGGAACCGGAATTGGAATTAGAGTCATTATTTGAGCTATTCTGGGAGCTGCTCCCAGAACCGCTTCCGGAGCTACTTCCGCCAACAGGATTCATTAGCTGCCACGCCAAAACCGCCACTAGTCCAATCACAATCATTACCGCTACGATAATCAATGCAATCAGAGTAGTCTTGTTTGACTTTGCCTTTGGCTTCGCAGCATTTGGTTTAGCCTCCGGTTGGCTAGCTGGATCATTAAATGCTACGCTCTGAGTTTTAGACTGTGCAAATGGATTTGCCGCCGATTCAACTGCACCACCGTCAGATGGACCAGACACTGCGGAGCCAATAGAACCGGGCACTGGTCCGGCTGCTTTCATCGGAGCCTTCAATTCTTCTTCAATTGGATCTGGAGCCTTTGGCTGTTCTGGCATCATTATAGGATCAGTAGCAGCCACCCCGACACCACCAGGTTGAAAAACCGGATTAGTCGGTACAGGGTTACCTGGAGTTACCACCGGATTTACTGGCGCGGGATTTACCGGCACTGCCGGTGGCACTGGTGCTTCTGGCGCTGGAGCAGGTCCAACCGCTGGAGCAGGTCCGACCGCAGGAGCTGGCTCGCTTACGGGAGTAGGCTCAGGCGCTACGGGTCCAGGTGTTGGCACCGGTTCAGGTGTCACTACTGGGTCAGGTGTCGGCACAGGACCGGGCACCGGGTTTGGTGTTGGGTTGGATGTTGGATTAATTGTTGGCTCCATTTCTTTTTCCTCAAAATTATATT
>JAUMXR010000011.1:0-20615 GCA_030528995.1 Candidatus Saccharimonadota bacterium
TTACGCCTGCGATGAAACTCCCGAAATGCTGCCTCGCGAAGTGGTTCTATCGCGGAGATTAAATCAGTTTATTTACGACAAACATCCATATGATGGCAAAACCCAAGTTACCATAGCCCCCGACGGCTCTATTGATTCCATTGTGGCGAGCTTTCAAAATGTGCCAAAGAATGAACTGGAAAAATTAGTACGCGAGTTTATCTCCACCGAGAAATTAGATGGCAAATTAGAATTACATATTAACCCGGCGGGCGACTGGAACCAAGGTGGGTTCGAAGCGGACACCGGTCTGACTGGACGCAAATTAATTGTGGATAATTATGGCCCACGCGTAGCAATTGGCGGTGGCTGCTATTCTGGTAAGGACCCATCAAAGGTAGATCGTTCGGCGGCTTATATGGCTAGAAAGATTGCGGTGGATTATTTACGCAAACGTAAGGCGCACGAAGTATTGGTGCGACTAGCTTATGCGATTGGCTACGCCGAACCTTTGGAAAAAACCGTCATTATCGATGGTGAGCCCGAAGAAATTGAAGGTTATGATTTGACGCCACGCGGCATTATTAAGTTTTTGGATTTAAAACGCCCGATTTACGAAGCTACCGCGAGATATGGCCACTATGGCGAAGGATTTGACTGGGATAAATAATTGTGCCATAATATAAATATGGCAAAAAAAGGAAATATCAAAAGAACCCTGCACTATTTTTGGCAGGCATTAATGCAACATAAAATCAGGACAATCCTGCTACTAATTTTGGTGCCGGTTTGGATTTTCTTATCGAATGTGGCGGTGCCATATGGTACTTCGCAAATTATCGGAAGATTATCTAGCGGTGATTTCGAAATCGAAAATTATGTTGGGATATTACTACTCACTATATTGTCGGCGGGCGCAAATAATCTATTAGTGATTAGGGCAATTGATTGGTTGGATTGGTCAATTGATGCTCTTGGCGGAGAATATTTATCTAAGCTGGCGTTTACAGCCGTAATTAACCAATCGATGACTTTTCATAATGATAAGTTTTCGGGTTCACTTACGAGCGCCGCCAACAAGTTACCGCGCGCTTTTATCAATCTAAAATCAAACTTTGTCTGGGATTTGTATCCATTGATTTTGACGGCGGTTTATTCCATAGGCGTCGCGATGATGATTTGCGCGCCTTTTGCGGGGATTTTGGCAGTATACACAGTCATTTATATGATAGTGGCGATTGCTACTTACTATAAAACGCGCAAAGTAGACGAAGCGTTGGCGGATGCCGAAAACAAACAAACTGGTCAGCTGGCGGATGCTATCACGAATGAAATGTCGGTCAAATCGTACGCACGGGAAAGCTTAGAAAGAGTTCGCTTCGGCACAGCAACCAATCACACTAAGAAAGCTACTTACCGGGTGGCCAAAGTGTCATTCTGGCGAAATCTGTCGATGAATATGGTAAACCTGGTAACCTTTGCCGGATTACTCGTTTTGATCGTAATGAGTCATAATTGGTTCGGCATCACTATCGCCAATATGGTGTTTTTATATTCACTATCGAATTCGCTACTTTCTAACGTTTGGACGATTAACCATATCTTAAGGGCAGTAAATCATTCACTGGGTGACGCTAAGGAAATGGTGTCGATTTTGGATCTACCGCTCATTATTGATGATAGAACCGATAAGCCGCTGAAAATAACAAAAGCAGAGATAGCTGTTTCGCATATTAAATTCCAACACAGCGGACAGAAAGAAGCGCTGTTCGAAGATTTTGATTTGAAAATCCCGGCAGGGAAAAGCGTGGGGCTAGTTGGTATATCGGGTTCCGGTAAGACCACTTTGACCAAGCTACTACTCCGGTTTGACGATGTAACTGCTGGTGCAATTTATGTCGACGGGCAAGACATCCGCGATGTGACGCAAAAGTCCCTACGCGAGGCGATTGCGTATGTGCCGCAGGAATCTTCGCTATTTCATCGCTCGGTGTACGAAAATATCGCCTATGGCAAAGAAGGTGCGACTCGTGAAGAGGTCTTCCGAGCAGCGAAGTTGGCCAATGCGGACGAGTTCATTCGCGAATTGCCGGAGGGTTACGACACTTTGGTGGGGGAAAGAGGCGTAAAACTATCGGGCGGACAAAGGCAAAGGGTAGCGATTGCACGTGCGATTTTGAAGGATGCGCCGATACTGGTACTAGATGAAGCAACTTCCGCGCTCGATTCCGAATCGGAAAGCTTAATCCAAGAAGCTCTAGCTAATTTGATGAAAGGTCGGACGTCCATCGTGGTAGCGCACCGGTTATCAACCATTGCTGGCTTAGATGAAATTGTAGTTTTGAAAAGCGGGAAAATCGTAGAGAGAGGCTCACATACCGAACTATTGAAGGCTGGCAAAGAATATGCAAAACTCTGGTCTAGACAGAGCGGAGCGTTTTTGAAGGAAAAATAAAAAAACGGGGCCAATCCCCTCTCACTCTAGCACAGAAAACACCAGAGCTAATGCTCTGGTGATTTCTGTGGTGGGGCTCAATTAACCAGGCTTTAACAGCATACGAAAAAGGTTTATATCAAAAATGATATAATAGTACCATATGGAAAAATATGTAATTCTTCATGGAAGTTTTGGGTCCAATAAAGGAAATTGGTTCCCGTGGTTAAAGAAAGAATTGCAAAGTAAGGGTAGGCAAGTTTCTGCTCCACAGATGCCAGTTGGTGTCGGAAAACAAAACTATGAATCTTGGAGTAATGAGCTAGACAAGTTGGTAATTGACGAAAACACGATAATAATCGCCCATAGTATTGCGCCAGTTTTTGTTTGTAAATATATAATTAAGAACAAGATTAGAGTAAAAAAGCTAATTTTCGTTTGTGGTTTCAATAATTATCTAGGGATTAATTCTGACTATGATGCAGTGAATGAACCAATGTATTTTGATAATCTTGGGGATGTGAAAAAGTATTGTGATGATATAGTTTGCTTCTATTCGGACAATGATCCATTTGTAAAGTTTGATGTTGAAAAACAATTTGCTGACACTATTACCGACAAACAAATTGTTATAAAAGGCGGCGGTCATATTAACTCGGAAAGTGGCTTTACGAAGTTTAAGGAATTATTGGATTACATTGACTAGACCAAATCGTTAGGGATTCAACGGTCAAAATTATAGAGGTAAATCACGATTTTTGGCGTGTTTTTGTCACAAGAATAGCGTAAAAATATCCCTCTATTCTTGCAAGGGATTTAGCAGAATCGCAAAGAGTAGGAATAGATTGCAAATTATTTCATAAACCGTTTGGTGGAACTCGATTAACCAGGTTTTAACAACATACAAAGCGGATTTATATCAAAAATGGTATAATTATATACAATATGACTCCGAAAGCAAAAAGAGATAGCGTAAAAGAAAGCTATAATCTTATTGCAGCGCAATACGGTAAAGATTTTGGTACCTTTATTGAGGATATTGACGTTTATGAGACCTTCGAAAAAGAGCTACCAAAGGGAGCAACCATCTTAGATTTAGGTGCAGGAACCGGTAGGACGTATGCTTATTTTAATAAAAAGGGATACGAATATATTGGACTAGATTTTTCGCCCAAAATGAAAGACGAAGCCTTTAAAATCCATGGTGAATTTCCGTATATTCTTGAAGATATGGTGAATGTTAGAAACCATTTTAAAGATAACTCCGTAGATGCAGTATTTGCGGTTTATTCCTTATTTCATCTACCAAAAGACGACCTTCGCAAAGTCTTATCTGATGTCTACGATATCTTGAAAGAGAAAGGTATTATTCTCATGTCGTATCAGTTGGGAGATGGGGAGGAATTCACAGATGAACCGTATTTGGGGGAGAGCGGAAAGAAAAAACTTTATATAAGTTATCAAGCCAAAGATGAGATGGATTCTATTCTAAAGTCGTTGGGCTTTGTTGATATATATAAAAAAGAAAAAGTTGAGACAGTTGATGGCGCAATAAAGAATAATGCTACTACCGTATTCAGATTAATGAGAAAAATATAGCATTTCTAGCTAGACCATCTTGTTGGGGATTTAACAAACATCTATAGATTACGGAATACATAAAAATAATTTTATAACCCGTTTGGTGGGCGAGAAGGGATGTTGGTTTTGCTTCGCAAAACCAAACCTCGGGGCGTCACCTCGGAATATCTAAAATAATTTTTAGATATTCTTTCGGTTCCTACCGAGGGTGAACCCTACGGGTTCATGTCCTTCTCACTCTAGCACAGAAAACACCAGAGCTAATGCTCTGGTGATTTCTGTGGTGGGCGAGAAGGGACTTGAACCCTTACGACCTTGCGGTCACAAGATTTTGAGTCTAGCGCGTCTACCAGTTCCGCCACTCGCCCTTAGCTATATTTTAACATATTTTGAGGAAATATGCTATAATATTTTTATGGATTCAGACAACGGTGGGCAATCTTCTAGTGACCTGCAAAGACAGGCCGCCGCTCAAATCGCCAGAAAGAAGGTTTTGGCGGCTTATGCTCGTTCGGCTCAAAAATCCATCCAGCAAACCAAGGCTGACAAAATGAAGGATGAGCCTGTTACGACTAATATAAATGCTGAGTCTTGGAAAAAGTATCATTCGGCTTGGCAAAACTACTACCAGAATTATTATAATGACTATTACTCCAGGGCAGCCCAGAATTATATCGCTAAAGAACGATTGAAAGATGCCCGCGAAAAAGCCGAGGAAGAGGAAATCCTAAACTCCTTTACGAGGGCTAGCAAAGACTCCGACAAAAAGGCCGGGATGTCTCTCGGGACAGGGGTGGCGGGGAATGAAAGCGCGGATGGAAGCTCCGAAAACGTAGCGAGTAAAATCGAAAGTTCGCTGCGCAATAAAATTCGTAAAAAAGCCACCGAAAACGCCAAAAAGACACATCGGCATCGTAAATTAATACCGATTTTGGCTGGCGTAGCAGTTACGCTACTGATTTTGTTCTTACAGTATAACCGCCTAATCTTTGCACCAATTATGGCTTATGTGTCGCCCGGTAACGCTCCAGCTTCTAGCATCGAGGCGATCGACCCCACTATTACACAGGAAGTCTCGGCTGACCCGCGCCTCATTATTCCAAAGCTCAATATTGATGTGCCAATTAATTTCGGAATTCAACTATCTGAGGTGATGAGTGCAATGAATCACGGTGTAGCGCATTATCGGATTGCGGGAGCTTCGGCTTATCCTGGCGAAATCGGGAATCTCGTCATCACCGGGCATTCGGCGGGGGATGTGTATAGCTCAAATCAATATAAATACATTTTCTCCGGGTTGGAACGGCTACAAGATGGAGATTTGATTTACGTAAACTACAATTCAGTAAGATATACATATAAAGTCATCAAAAAAGAGGTCGTGGAACCATCTAACGTGGCAGCATTGGTTGTACAAACCGATAAGCCACTACTTACATTGGTAACCTGTACACCGCTTGGGACTTCGCGTTATCGCTTGCTGGTAACTGCGGAGCAAATTTCGCCAAGCTACAATAATGCTTCCGAGGCAGAGAAAATTACTCCTGTAGTAGACGAGGCCGAAGTTTTACCGTCTAATGAACCGTCCTTCTTTGAAGGGGTTTGGAATTTCTTGACTGGGAACTAAGCTATGGGCTAGTGTTCAACTAGCCACTCACGAACAAGTTGATTACCGTTAAAGTAGTACAACCATTTATTATCCGTGATGGCAACTGGGAAAGAGGCTGAGGCCGTTTTGGCAAGTACTCGGCGGTTAAGACCGTCGTAATCAAAGACGGCTAATTCGTCTGAAGAAATCGAATAGAGCATATAGTCGTCGAGCCAGCCATAGCTCTCGCTAGGTAGGGACCAATTCGTAAGGTTTTTGGCCTCCATATCAAGTGTAGCTAGAGATGAACCGGAAGTCAGTAAAACAAAATCACCGTCGTGGCCGACTGTGATATTTTGAGGTTCAAACTCTAAAGTATACTCGTCAAAGGGAGACAAGTCACTTTTTTGGTAGATTCTGAGTTCTTTGCCATCTAGTAAAGTGAGATATTTTTCGTCATAAAATCTACTAATCACAATCTTGGCAGGGGAGGAAAGAGGTAATAGCTCGGTAATTTTATCGTCGCCAAGCTTGACAGAGCCAGCAAAATAAGGGGTAGTGACAACATCCGTATCGGTGGATTCTTGTTCCGGTGCGACAGTCGCCTCAGTACTAGCGGTGGTCGGGGTGGTGGCCGTAAAAACGACTTCGTTATCGAAGTGGTCAAAAGAGTGGATTTTTTCGACTAGGACGGCAGACATTGATTTAGCGGAAGTATCGATTCGATGAAGATTGCCGTTCTTGACAGCAAGCAGGTTATTGGCGGAATTATCTACGATTTGAATTTCGGAAAAATTACCGCTAAACTCGCGCGTAAGGTTAATACTCTTGGATGGAGTTTTGACATCGAGCAAAACCCATTCCAGAGTGTCGCCATTTTGAGTTTTAAGCAGAAGATGTGAACCGTCACGACTCCAATCTGCATCTATAATTATACTATTAAATGGTAGTTCTGGACTAGTAGCCGAGTTGGAGAAAATGCCGGAAATATCAACTACGCGAGGGTCTGGTTTTTCTTCCGTGAGGCGCACTAGCGACCACTTAGTGGTATTGTTTAGAAGCAATAAATAATCACGATCCGGCGATACGGTGGCATAAGTCACAGCGTCGATAGCAAGGTACTTTTCCGGAGTCCGTTCCGCTAGGAAAAGACGAGGATAATGTAGCCGATATAATAGACCTTCTGAGATATTGATGGTTTTTGACCAGCTGTCGTAGCCTTCTTTAGTCAAAGTAATGGTATGCTCACCCGCTGTTAGGACCTTAGAGGTATTAGTGCGCTGGAGCCAAGAAGACTCGTTATCGATTACAACATTGGCGCCGGTAGGATTGGATGAAATTTGTAGCATGCCTTGGCGCTCTACCTTGAGATCGGAATTAATCCAATAACCAGATACCAAAAAGCCCAAAATAATCACCGTGATGGCAACTGCAAGCACCATGATTGCTTCGGAAATAACCACTTTTAAGCTTTGACGACGCCTTTTAGCTTCTGGATTCATATGGGTATATTATAACATAATTATGGCAAAAATTAACCCTTGCGCTTTTTTCTAAAAAAGCGTATGATAGATATAAGAATAAGCGAGGTAACAAATGTACAAATCCGACACTACTACGACAGCCAAATCGGCTCATCGCCAAGTGAAGAGTTCCACTACGCTAAACCGGCGTTATGTGAAACGACCGATGCGCAGTACCGATGTGGCGGTAACTATTAAGAAGAGCCCGAAGGTGAGTCATTTTGCTTCTCCGATGATGGCTTCAACTACGACAAAGACGGCTGAGCCAATCGCCCAAGCAGAGCCACATCCATTACAGATGACCGCCAATGAACAAATGAGAATGCGCATAAGCACTAATAATATGAATGCTACTTCTGGATTAGTGTCCGGAATGACCGCTAAGCAAATGAAAGACCAAGCCATTCAAAAGGCCTTGGCAAACGCCTCGCAAGCTACTAAGTCTGAAACAAAAACGAAAGCACATCACAAAATGAGCAAAATGCATTTTGGATGGGGAAGAGTATTGTTAGCATTATCTTGCGCCGCAGTTGCCGTGGTGGCCATTGTTTATTTCGTCAATTTAAATATGCCTGATATTTCACTCCGCGTAGCGGCAATGAATACCGGCATTGAAGCCTCTTATCCGTCCTATGTACCGCGCGATTTTGCACTTACCGACATTTCATCCGAAGATGGCAAAGTGACACTTAACTTCAGAAATTCAGCAGAAAACAAGAGGTTCACTCTGACAGAAGAAAGATCTTCATGGGATTCTAATGCATTGCTCAATAATTATATTAGAACAGATTTTGCCGAAAATTACGCCACAATTCGCGAACAAGGCCTGACAATCTATATAGATAACAGCAATGCTGCTTGGGTGAACGGCGGCGTAGTCTACAAGATACATGCTGAAAACGACGTATTGACCAAGAAGCAAATAAAGTCTATTGCGACTTCATTATAAACAATAGAACGATAAAATAACACCCTTCTGGGGTGTTATTTTTTGTCTAGGTGACTTTCGTGAACTCTAAATCGCTGCGGCAACAGTATTTAGGCGCGACAGAGTAATATCTTTGCCAAGTACTTCCATAGTGAGATTTAGAGCAGGGCTGAACGGTGCAAAGCTAATCGCGATACGAATTAAGCTAAAGAGCTCGGCGGGCTTTTTACTGGTTTCGGACAATAGCTCATTCAGGGCGGCCTGGAGAGAGTCAGCGTCCCATTTCTCTAGAGCTGAGAGTTTCTGGATGGAGGTTTTGAGAAGAGATTCGAGTTCGGATTCGGAAAGTTTTTTGAGGAATTTGTTTTGGAGTAGCATTTCGAGGTCGATGGTGGGTTCGGCGAAGAAATATCCTGTCATACTGCGCAAGTCTGAAAGTGTCTTTAGACGGTCATAGATAATGGATAAAACCTTGAGTTTATAGGCGTCGTCATAATTTGCGGCAGTTTCGGGCCAAAAACCCTGAGTGCGAGCATAGAGAGCTTCTGCGCCTTGCTCGTCGAAAATCCGACGAAGCCATTGACCGTTCATCCAGAGGAGTTTGGTCTCATCATAGCGGGCACCGGAATTCTGGATGCGTTCAATAGAAAAAGCTTCGATAAGTTCGTCTTTGGTGTAGATTTCTTGTTCAGTGCCATCATTCCAACCAAGGCAGGCTAGATAATTTAGCATGGCCTCGGGCAAAACGCCGTCATCGCGGTATTCTGTAACTGATTTAGCGCCATCGCGTTTACCAAGCTTCTTGTTGCCTTGAGGAGCCAAGATATGCGGAAGAGAAACTAACTTGGGGCGGGGAAGATTTAGGGCTTCGTAGAGAGCAAGGTAGTTTGGCGTACTAGACAAGTATTCCACGCCTCGCATTACATGAGTGATACCCATTTCGGCATCATCGACGATGTGAGCAAAGTTATAGGTAGGATAGCCGTCCTTCTTAATTAGAATAATATCGTCCAACACTTCAGGCCCAGTACTCATGTCTCCCATTACTTCGTCATGCCATTGATAAGGCTTAGGTTCAGCTTTGAACCTCAGCGGAATACCAGGTTGCCATTCTGGAGTATCTTTGGGCCTAAAGTTACGATAAAGGAAAGGGATTTTCTTTTCGTTACATTCTTTACGATATTGTTCTATCTGCTCCGGTGGAGCAGGGTCAGCATAGGCGCGACCAGACTCAATAAGCCTACGAGCATATTCATGGTAGATCTCTTTACGTTCACTTTGAAAATAAGGCGCGTTAGGACCCCCCACGACAGGGCCCTCGTCCCAATTAAGACCGAGCCATTCTAGGGTATCTTCAATAAGTTCCGTAGCGCCGTCAACGTAGCGTACACGGTCGGTGTCTTCAATGCGTAAAATCAACTTGCCATGTGCTTGGCGTGCCAATAAATAGGGGTAAATTGCCGAGCGAACATTGCCGATATGAATATAACCGGTGGGGCTAGGCGCAAATCTTGTTACTACATCCATACTATTATTATAGCACTTTTAGATGGGGTGGTCAAAAAGCCCCCTGCGCGAGGGGGCTTTTACTTTTCCGATTAGAATTGTTGTTGCTCGTCTTCCTCTTCGTCATCATCTTTCTTGCGCTTGGCGAGGATAAAGAAGATGGTACCGGTGGCAGCTGCTACAGCAGAGGTGATAGCGAGACCGGCAGCGAGGGAAGAACCTTCGGAGACGCTTTCGGTGGTGCTCTGCTTATTAGTGACGCCCTGTGGTGGAGTATAACCTACATAAGCATTGCGATTGTCGCCATCGCTAACCTGAGTGGTCGTAGTAGTGGTGGAACCAGAAGTTCTAGAGTAGGTGTAGGTAGTAGCACCATTGGTGGTACCGCCAGTAGTGGTGCCTGTGCCGCTGTAGATTGGCGTTTCAGGTGTGACAACTGGATTGGCTGGGTTCTCAGGTGTGGTTGGGTTGTAGCCTGGGTCAGTTGGATCTTCTTCGATAGTACCAGTCACGACACTGATTACAACAGTACCAACATAGGTACCAGAGGCCTTAGTAGTGTCGGCTTTGGCGCCGAAATAAATATCCCTGGAATTAATCGTGCTGCTCTGAGCATTGGAGATCAAAGTGATTGGCGTGCTACCAGCACCGACAAGTGCGTTGTAGGTACTAGAATCGTTACCTGCGTCGGTATCATTGATGGAATAGCCCCAGTAATTCGCAGGAAATGCGCTCTTGGCTGAGCTAGCTGCGAGAGTAGGGATAGTCCCTTTGTCGGCCACATGTGCAAGGCTGGTATCTGCAGTCTTGGTGGTCATGGAGGCGGTAAAACCATTGGCGCTGTTAGAAGTGACGCTAACGCTGACCTTGTTACGCAGAAGCGTATTCACGTCGCCGGTCGCCCAGTTTGCTGGTGTCATGATTGATACAGCTAAAGAATCCTTAACATTAACCTGGAAGGTTGTGTTGGCTTCTACTGCTGACGCCATGTTTGTTTGTGTGATGTAGCCCGATACTGCTGTAGATACTGCGATTAGACTGATCGAGCTTACTATGACCTTCTTTGTTGTAAGCATAATCTCATTATAGCACACGAATTATTTTTGTGAAGACTTTTTTGGACTTTTTTTAGACTTTTTTGAAAGTTGTGGAAAAATCTTATGTTTTTATTGTATAATAGTTACATAAGTGGAGTAAAAAATGAACGAAAAAGCTCAGACAACAGATGAAACCGCTAATGATGAACACCGTGATATACATAGCAATGGGGGCAAACTTTGGGTAGTTTTTTTGGTTTTTGGTTTGTTGACTTTTGGTGGAGGTGTTGGATTAATTATTTGGACTCTGCTCCAACCGCCAGCGGAGGTTGCCAAGTTTGATTTTCCGAAGATTCCGAGCAAGACAGAAGATACTAATATAATATATAGTGATTTGACTGGCGAAGCCTTAGCAGAAGCTAGCTTAAAGAATGCACCAACGTATTGCATCCAAACCCCAAATGGTACAGATGGAGCACGTCCGCAGGCTGGTTTGAATACGGCTGGAGTAATATTTGAAGCGATTGCCGAATCTGGAATTACGAGATTTGCGGCAATTTACCAGAATCCATCGTCGGCCGTGATTGGGCCAATCCGTTCACTACGTTTATACTATTTACAGTGGGATACGCCATTTAACTGTACGATCGTACATGCTGGTGGTGCCGATGATGCTCTCGCAGCGGTAAGAGCGGGAGGCTATCGGGATTTGACGGAGAATTATACTTATATGTATCGCGGTACCTATGGTGGGAGGCTTTGGAATAATCTTTTCACTACGGCAAGCCTCCTAAAGCAATTCGGCGCCGACCGAGGATATGATTCTTCTGAAGTTACTGGTTTCTCGCACATGACGCCAGAAGCATCGAAAAAAGCGCGGATTGACAGTTTGGTCGGTTCGAAACTTGTAATTACGGCTCCGGCTGCCGGTAATACTTCCGAATTAATTCCGAAAGTATCTGAAATTGGACTAAATTTCGGCGGGTGGGCGAATTTTAATGTGCGATATAAATATGATGTTGGCACCAATAAATACTTACGTAGCTACGAATCGGGGGCAGCACACGAGGTTTATAGTTGCCCTAATGAAGATTTGGGCGAGAAAAACCCAGAAGATGTCTGCGAACTCGTTCAGATGGCGCCGTCGGCGGTAGTGGCAATGGTGGTATCAGAGCAACGAGCTTGGGATGGTTATCATGAAGACATTACGACGCTTGGATCGGGTGATGTTTATATCTTCCAGAATGGTGGCGTAACCCAAGGTACTTGGCATAAAGACGATGTGGGCTCACAAATTCGATTCCAAGACGAACAGGGAAATGAGATTAAGCTGACCCCTGGACAAACGATAGTTTCGGCCATCCCAACTTACGGAAGTATTGATTTTTGATTTCGGATGTGCTACAATAATAATGTGAGCCTAACCCCCCTTGGGCTCACACTTTGTATGTGGGGTATTTCGGTTCCGTACTGCTTTGCTCGTACTGTAACCGGCATTCGTTCTTTAAAACAAAACAAGTTTTGTTTTAAATCCCTCATTTGGTTCCGTCGTCTAGTGGTCTAGGACGTCTGGTTCTCATCCAGAAAATCGCGGGTTCGACTCCCGCCGGAATCACCAAGATATTAAAAATAGACCTATAGGTCTTTTTTTAATATCTTAATGCATTTTGGCGGGGAGGCGAAACCGAAGGGTTCGCCCTTTCAAGGAAACAAGCGAAAAAGAAAAAATTATTTTTCTTTTTCCGAGTGACGCCGAAAGGGAAGGGTTCGCGCCAGCGAACCCTTACTCCCGCCAGAGCCTAGCCTTGCTCTTATCTCGCCTCTAGCCCAGCTAGTCTTAAGAACGGACTTGGTGGTTGTAATACCTACAACAGACCAAATCTTTTGATGTTCTTGAACCTAGCTGAACTAGAGACGTCATAGAACAAGCCTAGAAGGGCCGCCAAATCTGTTTCCCTTGTTCGCGGGGCGAACAAAGATGAGGCCACCGCAGAGCAGTGGCCCAGCATGAGATGTTCGCTAAACGCGAACCCTCATGCATTCCTGGGCTCTGGGAACGAAACGAACCTTAATTGCTACGTACCAGAGACGAGACAGCGAATAGACCTTCCTAAATACTTATAGCTGTCGTTTGTGCCTGGGTTGACGTTGCTACTGTCTAGCAGGGACAGGTAGTAGGCGCTGAGGCTATAGCTCGCCGTAGACGACCAGTAGCTGCCACTTGAACCACGACTGTACACCGAGCCGCCGCCGACATAGCCGGAATAAACGAAGTTATTGGGATACATGCGGAGACCTTTACTAGCAGTAGTATCAGTAGCGCCAGAATTAACGGAAGTGTTTAGGGCATAGAATTCACCGGAAGTATTACCAGTTGGAATACGCCAACCTGTAGGGCAGATGGATGTAGTGTTGTGGTTGTCACTAGAATAAGCGGTGGTGTCGGCAATAGTTGCAGACCAGGTATAATAGTTGCCGTAGCTGTACATGCCCACCGTAGTGCTATCGGTGGTAAAGGTATTGCTGGATGGGTTCTGCGGGCGATTGGAAGCGTTAGCGGGGGTGTTGAGATTATTGTAACGAGGGAACCTGTAGCGAGCATTACTGGTTCCAATATTTATAGTATCATCTGCACCGTCAGTACTATATAGGCTGTTGGCTGTAGTGATATTATTTGTCCATGCAATTTCTGGATCGGCTAAACCAGCAAACTGTCCGCCGTAACCTTGAGCTAGGGCACCTGTGGCATTATCAGAGTTTGTATTCTCTAGACGTATATTTTCAATCATCCAACAATTACCATCAGCAAGTTTAGCTACGGCATAGGTCTCGCCGTCGCGCTGGTCGGTGAGGGCGGTGACGGCTCCAGATGCCATAGTAGAACAGCCAGTCCAACCTTGGAGATTGCCAGCGGATTTAATCCAGCGAGCGTAGAGAGATAGACCATTGTTACTGCCGGTGTATTGTCCTGCGGTGAAGGTGATGTCTTCCTGTGGGCCAAGGAAACCAGTGGAATCAGAATAGTCGTAGGTTTTGCTCCAGCCAGCGAAGCCGTAACCAGCACGGGAGAAGTTAGATGCGAGAAGTGTGGCGGAGGTATCAGAAGCAGCAATAGGTTGGCATCCCATCGTCCCTTCTACATTGCCACCGTTTGGATAGTAGCGAATACAGCCAGCCTCAGTAGTCTGTGGATATAACGGCATTTCGGTCATCGGATGAACAAGTTGATACCTCACCTTCCCAATATAAGTCCCAGCTGGTTGAGTGGCAGAAATCCAGGCAGCATAAGTAGAAGTAAAGCCAGAACCATCAGCATTCACACCGGTAGCAGGTAAGTCAGTATTAGAAGCAAATGATACAACTTTAGTGTATTCGCTTGGTACTACATGATAACTGGAAAAAGCACCATTAGTATCAGAATGGATAGTAGGAGCATAAGTACCAGAAATAGCAGATAGTTGCATGGCCCAGTTAGAAGTGTCACCAGAAGTGGCGGTACCAGTATTAAAGTCATAAGAACTACTAGAATTATGCTTCATTAAAGTATTACCTACTTCATCATTGGAATAACCTACAGCATAAATAGCATAGCCATTATTATCATTACAATAAGTCTTAAAGGTAGTAGTACCGATTCCAGAATAGTATTGATTGTTTTGAACAGTCTTAGTGTGTTCATGAGATACGACAGGTTCTACTGTACAGGATTCTGGGACCGTAATGTTGATTTGGTCTACGACGTCGTCGGCATTAGTGTTTGGTAATGTTAAAAAAGCTCCGGCGAGGATAGTAGGAACAACTAGTCCTGCTGGAACCAACAAGCTACAAAATGGCACCTTTTTCATGTTTTAATTATAGCATAAATGCTTTGAAAAAATAAACATTTCCGGAAATCGTATCCACCCCAATAGAAAGATTGATTTTTATGTCAAAATATGTTATAATCGTAAAAGAGATTGTTTTTACAAATTTGTATCTTAACAACGAATAATGCTTTTTGAAGGAGGGGAAAAATGGAAGAAAAAGCACAGGATAGAGGAAGCAAGTATATCATCTTGACCGACCAGTATAAAGATCACGGTTGGTTTAGACTTTATCGTATCCAAGCTACGGCTACGTTCGAGGTATCGGAAAGAGATGGTTCAAGAACCGTTATCTCTCCCGGTGACTTCGGAGGTTGGATTGGGGGACCCCAAAATCTCTCCCAAGAGGGTAACTGTTGGGTAGGCAAGAATGCTATGGTTTTTAGTGATGCCAAGGTGCAAGACAATGCGCTTGTCACTGACAATGCCCTCGTTTACGGCGAGTCCGTAATAGCCGGGAATGCCAAGATATCTGGTTCCGCCAACGTGGAATCGGTGAATGCAGGAGACGATGCGCGCATCGAAGATAGCGCCTGGGTGTGGTATTCTACACTAGGAGATAGCGCTAGAATCTGCCATCAGACCAGAGTCGAGCATTCAAATCTGAATGGCCACGCCGAAGTAGCTGGGGAAAGCCAGGTAAGATTTTCGCAGTTAGACGATTGTACTGTCTGGGGAACCTCGGTCGTTCAGCATTCCGAAATCGGAAAAGGCTGTTCGGTGCAGGATGCTAAAGTAACGTGGCGCTCTACGCTCAAGCATGGCGCCCTTGTGTCAAATGGAGCTACCGTGTCCCATTCTGTGTTAGACGGGAAGATCACGGTAACCAATCATGCGGAAGTGAAGCATTTTGATTTAATTGGCGAGAAATTTTGCATCACTGATTACGCTAAAATAGAAGTTGGCTCCTGCTTGATACTGGGACCATTTCCGTATATATCTAAGGTCTTATTATGTAAAATAGATTGCACGATCAACGACCAGATTGTCGGCATAATCGGAGATGAAGTGTTTTTGTACGACGATTTGATTGAATACGTCGTGGGTTATGCAAAATATAAGTCTAAGGATGTAAAAAAGCTGTTCGACGCCGCTCGTAAGATGATTTGGGGATAGTTGAAGGAGGACGAAACTATGGAGAACAAAGAACATGTTGGTGGAAATAAATTCGTGGTAGTACTGGAGCAGTTTCTGGATATCGAAGGGCAACCACGACTTTACAGAATAAGGGCGCTGAAGGACATACCAGCAGTCAACGTGAAGGCTGGCGACTTTGGTGGCTGGGTCGAGAATGGCGATAACTTGTCGCAAGAAGACACCTGCTGGATAAAGGATTGTGCCATGGTATACGGTGGCGCTAGAGTTATTGGTTCAGCACTAGTATCAGGCTACGCCAAAGTGAGGGGCGACTCGCTAATCAAAGACAGTGCAGAAATAAGTGGTTTTGCAGTGGTGGAGCAAACGATTGTCGCAGATGAGTCCAAAATCGCTGGTCAAGCCGTGGTTGAGACTTCTAGCCTCAAGGACACAGCCAAGGTGGAGATGTACGCCAGAGTGAACGCTTCGAATCTTGCTGGCAAAGCATTCGTTTTCGGCAAAAGCCACGTTCAGGATTCAACCCTTCATGACTGTCAGATTCTTGACGACTCGGACGTCAGACATAGCATCATAGGAGCGGAATGCTATATTAGCAATTCTACGGTGAGCAACTCTACGCTTAGAGAAGGCGTAGCGGCACTTAACGGCTCGACCGTAATGGCGTCAGAGCTTGTAGGCACTATAATGGTCGTCGATAATTCCAAAATAATCGGCTCTAGCATAACTGGCAATCGTTTGTGGATTGGCAGTAACGCCTATATCCAAGACAACGGTTACGTGATAGTGAAAGCATCTGACGACTTCCCGTGCTTTATGCTTTATAGAGCAAACGATGAGATTATGGGCACCGTCAATAATTCACTAGTGGGAGTGCCCAAAAATCTGGCTGTTTGCTTGGCTAGAGAAACTGGCAAAAAGCTTAGAACGATGAAAAAGCTGGTAAAGCTTTTGTGTAAATTAATCTAAACAATCTCTTGGCTCGACTAGATGTCGGGCCTTTTTTATGTTATAATAATGCTATGAAAAAGTTGCCAATTGTGGCCCTAGTAGGGCAGACTAATGCAGGAAAATCGTCAATTTTGAATCGGATGGCGCATAAAAATATCGCCATTGTGGCACGCGAAGAGGGAACGACGCGTGACAACGTTGTAACGACGATTGATGATAGTTTTATTTTGATTGATACAGCAGGTTTAAAGGACCCGTCGGATGATTTTGAGGCTTCGATTCAGGAACAGATTGCGGACGCAATTGATTCGGCGGATGTAATTATGGTGACTTTGGACTCGTCGAAGTATTTTGACCACCGTGACGCGAAGATAGCTAAAGACGCTTTGCGTTCTGGTAAACCTGTGTTTTTGGTACTTAATAAATGCGATCTTGGCGAATCATTGCCGATTACCGAGTTTCGTGCGCTAGGGATTGCACCGGAACAGACCTACTACGTTTCCGCTACGACCGGCCAAGGCGTAACCAGACTTAAGGAGAGCTTGGAATCAATCCTTCCGGGGATCGGCGTCGCTTCGGACCGTGGCGATGAGCGCGAGCGACGCGACCCGAAAAGAGCCATTAGCCCCTCCCTTAAGGTGGCGCTAATTGGGCGGCCGAACGTGGGGAAGTCATCGCTGTTTAATGCGTTGGGGAAGAAGCAACAGGCAATTGTGAGCTCCAAACAGGGGACGACGCGCGACATTAATCGGGTTTTAGTGAAATATAAGGGGCGTGAAATCGAAATTTTAGATACAGCTGGACTCAGGAAACCCGGTAAGCGCGAAGTGGGGATTGAGAAATTTAGCGCAATTCGGACTCTGGCTGCGATTGAGGAAGCGGATATTTGTTGTCTTTTGGTGGATTCCACAGAGCCCCATAGTAAGTTGGATCAGTCTCTGGCGGGACAAATCGTCGAAGCCGGCAAGGGCATTATTATGGTAGTGACGAAATCTGATTTACTCGAGAACGCAGAACCGACCAACTATTTTGGCGAGGAAAACGTGGGGAATCGCACGGCAGCGGATTTTCTAATTGACGCGCTGGAAAAGGATTTTGATTTCTTGCCTTACGCGCCAGTATTGCTGACCAGTTCGGAAACTGGTGAAAATGTTACACAACTGTTCGAGCTTGCACTCACAATTGATGAGGCGCGCCACACTGAGATCAAGACTTCCGATTTAAACAAGATTCTGAACGAAGCAGTCGTGTCACACCCACCGGCTGGTCTTAAAAATACTCGCCCGAAACCAAAATATATCGTCCAAACTGACGTATGCCCGCCCTGGTTTGTGGTGCACGGACACGATTTAGGATTACTACACTGGTCATGGAAGCGATTCTTGGAGCGCAAAATCCGAGAGAAATATCCATTGATAGGGACCCCAATTATGTTTTCTTATCGCAATGATAACGGCGATAAGCTTGATAAATGATAAATAATGTGACATAATATATAATTAGGATTGTCTTTCTTTTATGTTATAATAAGGACATGGTGGGAGCAGTAAGGTGGCTCTCATTTTTGTAACACCACGGGCCTTATGCACATTTAAAAGGAGGAGATGTTATGCTAGAGGACCAACCCAACAATGGCAGCAAAATGATTTATGTTTTGGATACCAATATTCTTGTAGATTACGTAGATATATTGCCGGGAGGTACGGATTTACAACCGGAAGAACCGACAATTGACTTGAATAATGCACATCTGGTTATCCCCACAACAGTAATTAGGGAGCTCGCGAGCTTCAAAAAGGAAAAAAGTGATCGCGGAAAAGCGGCTCGAATTGCACTGAAAAGAATACGCTGGATGTTTGAAGGCAGAATTCATAATTTATTGGATTCATACTATCTTAGGGCACCGCTTTTAGTAACGGAGCGCGCGCAGCAGTTTTCGGTCTTGCCGGTGCATAAGAATTTCACGGATTGCCTACCTTTCAAACCCGCAGAGGATGATATGGATGGCTGGATTATCGTAACTACAATGGTGGCAGGATTCTTGGCTAAAGGCTTGCCAATTGACGGCAGTGCATCAAAGGAAGATGTAAGTGAATTTTCCGTTGAGCAGGATTATGGTTATCCTGGCGTCAGCCCAGCATTTGACGGCAGAGTAGTGCTACTTACCAATGATAATGAGTGTGCCGCTAGGGCTGTGAAATGCGGGTTAGACACAAGGCGCTATGGGTATAAGTATCCGGAACCATACACGGGAAGAAGGGACTTAGTGGTACCGAAGGAAATTTTCCATGAATTTTTTACCACTCAAGAGGTACCGCTTGAAATGTGGGAAGAATATATGCCCACACAGCCTAAACTGATAGCAAACGAGTTTATCGTCATGCATCTAGAAGACCCCGCCGATTATCCGCGCGGCTTCGATCCGATTGATAACCCACGCTTTGAACATATCGGCATGTATGATGCATGCAAAGAAGCAATTGTAAGCTTAAAATACGCTAGCAAGTTCCCAGTGCATTTATACAATGCTGGTCAAGCAATTTATGCGGAGGCTTTGATGAACCCGGATATTGCGGCGATTATTTGCAGGGGTCCGGCTGGATCTGGTAAAACTTATATGGCGACCATCTATGGCTATACCGCTTGTCAAAGAGGTGAATTTATCGGTGTCACGATAGTGCCATGCGAATCCCATAGTAATTTGGGGGCACTACCGGGGAATTTGAACGATAAGATGGACCCGGACGTTCGGCCAATCAAGAATGCTTTGAGAAATTATCTTCTCAATGAAGACCCAATTTTAAAAAGGCAACTGGCTAACTTGCAGAAGCATGGTCGCCCTAAGAGCGCAGATGAAGATGAAGAGTTTAGCGAAGAGGAAAAGAAAGATGCTCGTAGTGGCGAAAAAGTAGACAAGAAGGCGAAGAGAAGCCGTAAGGCGCGCGAGCCAAAGACCATCAAACAGAGGCTGGAAGAAAGAGTAGTGCTGATTTGGAATAATTGGTTTTCCAATATCCCGATCGACAATGCTAGAGGACGTGATTTTTCTTATGAGCTGGCAATTTATGATGAATTCCAGGATCAGACGACCAAGCAGGCAGACACGCTGATTAAACGACTCGGCAAAGATGGTAAGATTATCATCACCGGTGATGTCGAGCAAATCCATGCCGCGTACATTGATGTAGCAAATAGTGGTATTGAGTATGCCTCTAGGCAGCTGGTTGATAGCCCATTGGTGGCACAGGTTTGTTTCACCGAAGAGGAAGTCATGCGCCATCCGCTAGTTAAGATGGTAGCCAAGCGTCAAAAAGCTGAGAGAATCCAACAGACAACTCCTGAAGAAGAGGACGAATAAGCCCTCTCCAAGCCCCGCTTTGATAGCGGGGCTATTTTTTGCTATAATTAAGGCATGAAACTGATTGTTGGTTTAGGAAATCCAGGGAATCAATACAACTTCACGAGGCACAATGTGGGGTTTTTGGCGCTAGATTATTACTTTAAGCGCCATAAGGTGGAATGGAGGGAAAAACCTTTCCTAGGGGCTATCAGGGGGCAAATAGACGATGTCTTATTTATAAAACCACAGAATTTTTACAATGAGACCGGTGGCGTAGTAGCGAATTATATGAAGCATTTTAAGATTGCTGCCTCTAATATTTTGGTGATTTGCGATAATTTCGATTTAGAATTTGGCCTAGTGAGGTTTCGCACATCTGGCTCGGCTGGGGGAAATAACGGTCTAAAATCGATTGATGCCGCACTGGGGTCTTCTGACTATGCGCGAATAAGAGTCGGAACAGGGAACGATGAGCTCCGCCGCCAGATGGGAGATATTGATTTTGTGTTGTCTAAGTTTACACCGGAGGAGAAAGAGAAATTGCCATCAATTTTGGAGGATGTTTTATGCAAAATTAATGATTTTATCTGATTATAACTTGAGTTTATCGTTGACAATGGCGGTTGTTTTTAGTATATTAATGGTATAATGTCAGTGAAAAATCTGCTCCCCCAATTAGCGATAATTGGGGCTATTATTTTTTAAAGACTAGTCTCTTGAGCGAGTGTGCGATGCGCAGATAATCCATTCTCGGCATACGACCCATTTTGTGATGCAGTCTATTGGCACA
>JAUMXR010000011.1:20625-22174 GCA_030528995.1 Candidatus Saccharimonadota bacterium
TAGTAATGCACACTGTGTTTTGTTTTTGTATTCGAATAATTCATACCACCTACCCCGATGAATCTGCGAGCTTAACGGTACGCCAAAAAACAAATTGCCATATTTTCTAACTACAAGAATTGGTCGCAGGAATTTCTCTCCCTTGCCATTAATTTCGGAGCCAATATTTTCGCCAATCGACATCCACCATATTTCACGCTCATGGTAGGTGGGCAATTTACCGGAATAGTGGAGGCTCTTTTTTAATTCATTCCATTCATCATAGCGCTTTTGATTCATTATGCCAGGCTCCAATGGTTGCCACCGAGGGAACGAACGCGCGATTTGATTTCGAGGATGGTGATTGATTCGTTAAACACCTCTGGCGGAAGCAGGGAATGGGTCATAATTTCTTCACCAGAGCGACAGCCCGATGCGAGAGCTTGGAGAATTTTGGTTTCGACGTCAGTGTCGCCAATCAGACTCTGCTGGTGTAGTTTTCTGCGTTTTTTGAGATAGTCCTCTGGAAAGAGTTCTCTTAAGATATCGTCCGGCTCAGTATAGGGAATGGCGCCCTGTTTAATGAGCTTATTACAGCCCTGAGAATATGGGTTGGTTATATTTCCTGGCACAGCGAAAACGGTTTTACCCTGATTAATGGCGTGCGTAGCGGTATTAAGCGAGCCGGATTGTTCAGCCGCTTCGACTACCACTACGATATCTGACAGTCCCGAAATCAACCGATTACGCTCTAGGAAGCTGGTTTTAGGAAAAGGCTTGGTATCTGGGGCATATTCGGAGATAATGGCGCCGCTTTGTTCGATAATCTTGCGCGCGACCGGTTCGTTGGGTTTAGGATAAATGTCATTGATTGCCGTGCCAAGTACCGCCACAGTAATGCCGCCAGCATCTAGACAACCATGGTGCGAGATAGTATCGATGCCAAAAGCGAGACCAGACACCACCACTACACCGCGCTTACCTAATTCATAGGCAAGCCGATAGGCGATTTCCTCACCATACTTGGTATTATGCCGCGAGCCGACGATAGCAACGGTCTTTGGTCGCCCCTGTTTGCCATTTTTTGACACATTTTCTGGTAATTTTCCACGAAAATACAATGTTTTTGGCATAAGCGCAATAGCTTCTAACACCTCTGTAAAATTATGCTCTAGAGGTGAAATTTGGTTGATTTTATTAAAAAAGTCTGTAAAAAGTGTTGACATATTTTCTCCTGTGTGATATAATTAACACAGTTGGTACGCAAAAAGCGTGCCACACCGCACCTAAATAAGTTATAATTTCAGCTATACTATCTTTAGTATAGCAGAAATTGCGAGCTTTTGAAACCCTTTCGGGCTTAAAATTTCTTCAAAGGTTTTAAGTTTAATAAGTATTACCTCCACTTTGAAAGGACACTTTCGAAGGCTTAGCAATCCCTCTAACCGGCGGGCCCCAATTTTGTGTGAGGTGGGTCGCGCTTCCGGGGTCTCTCCCGGTATAGTGAGAAGCGTTAGAGGGCCAAAATACCCTCAGGTGATGCCCACCCTTACCTGAGGGTTTTTTGATG
>JAUMXR010000012.1 GCA_030528995.1 Candidatus Saccharimonadota bacterium
ATACAAAACGGAGGAATATGGAAAAGAAATTATCTTGGGACGAATACTTTATGAATATTGCTGAGGCAGTTGCGACCAAATCCAAGGACCCTTCATCCAAAATGGGCTGCGTTATTGTCGACAAAAACAAGCGCGTCGTTTCGCTCGGCTACAATGGCCTCGTTCAGGGCGCCGAGGAATCCAAAATGACCCTAAGCGAGCGGCCTATGAAATACTATTTCGCCATTCACTCCGAGATGAATGCCTTGATTTTTGCCCACCAAGACCTCACCGGTTGCACGATTTACAATCGGGTCGCTACTTGTGAAAATTGTCTTAAATATTGCCTTCAAGCTGGCATCAAACGCTTTGTATACAGGGAACTTCGCGTCCATTCCCACTCCACTGATCCCAAGCATTCCATGACCAACCTTGAGACCGACGAAGCCGTCATTCGCCTCCTCGTTTCCATGCCGGAAGTCGAAACCCTTAATCTAACCAACGGCAAAACCTACATCCAGGACATTCTCGATTCCTATGACAAAAACTCCGAAGCATACGCCCGCCTCGCTCAGTGGCTCTAGTTCAGGGTAGCCAATCTTCGTATTCTATGACATAATATATACGGGGCGGAATCACGAATTGTTTGGAAGGGGGTATTAAAATGGCAAAAACGGAAAAAGAAAAATCCATTCATGTTTTAATAACTAGCATCGGTTGCAAAAAGCCTTTTGATTTCTCAGGTATCATCAATCATGAAAAAGAGATGAACCAACAAATCGAGGCGGGAATCAAGCGCAATCAGGCGCTCATCAAAAAAGCAAACGACTCAATTCGCGAAATCCACGTCCCCTAAAAGAGCTTTAGCTCTTGTCCCTTAGTATCCCCAGAACTTTCTGGGGATGTTTTTTATCAAGAAAAAACACCCAATCCTTCTCTCCATGCTAATGCTACAAAACACCTTGACTGTTCTCGTCTGTTTTATTATAATAAAAGTACAAACTCGATGTTTAATGCAACATTCGCTGTTGTAGTATGCGAGAAATCGTATACCAGCATCGTCGGAAGAGCCGAAAGGCTCTTTCGTCATTTCTATCTTTAAAGAGTACAGTGCAAAACACGAAAAAATCGTACTCATTTTTCTTTATTCCTGGCTCTCCAGACTCATCTGCGTGCCCAAACATATCCCCGCATTCTACTATAATAGGTTAGCTATTTCAAGGTCAGAACTATGAAATTTGTGACGTGAGCGTTTTACCACACAATCGGCTCTAAATCATTTTGTTTCAAGAACTCATTGCATTTAGAAAACGGTCGGCTACCAAAGAATCCATTATATGCCGATAGCGGTGAAGGGTGCGCCGATTCCAACACTAAGTGTCGAGAAGTATCAATCAGTGCCTTTTTGTTTCGCGCATCACGCCCCCATAAGATAAACACTAGATGTGGCCGTTCCCTATTCAAATACTCAATCGTCGCGGCCGTAAAAGTCTCCCACCCTTTTCCGCTATGCGATTTGGGCTTATGCGCTTCCACCGTCAAAACAGTATTTAATAGCAACACACCCTGTTTTTGCCAGTTCGCCAAACTCCCCTGCGGGTTCGCATGCTTCCCTACATCCGCATCAATCTCTTTATATATATTTATCAAAGACGGCGGGATTGGCTGCGAATTCGGCACCGAAAAAGCCAAACCTTCCGCTGCGCCCGGCGTATGATACGGGTCTTGACCCAATATTACTACTTTTACTTCATTCAAATCTGTCGCAAACGCCCGAAACACCAACTCTTTACGCGGAAAAATTGTCTTGGTCTCATATTCGGAATGTAAAAATTTCGCCAAATCTTTGAAATACGGCTTCTCAAACTCTGAATTCAAAAACGCCTTCCAACTCTCGTGCATATGCTATAATTATAGCATATGGCAAAGTTATATTTCCGCTATGGAGCGATGGGTTGTGGCAAAACAATGCAACTTTTGCAGGTCGCGTTTAATTATGAAGAACGCGGTCACAAAGTCTGTGTGATTAAGCCCAAAACCGACACCAAAAACGGCACCAAATTACTTACCCGTATCGGTCCCGAACGCGAGACGGACTTTTGTTTCGATCGCAAAACCGATTTACTGAAAAAAATCAAGCAAAAATATCGCGACGTCCACTGTGTTTTGGTGGACGAAGCGCAGTTTCTTACTCCGAAACAGGCCGACCAGTTGATGGATGTTACGATTGAACTGAATATTCCAGTTATCGCTTACGGATTAAGATTAAATTTCCGTCAAGACGATGGCGGCTTCGAAGGCGCCACGCGTTTACTTCAAATCGCCCACGACATTGAAGAAATCAAAACCATCTGCGAATGCGGCCGTAAAGCTACCCGCAACACCAGATTCCTAGACGGCAAACTCGTTATCGACGGCCCCGACATTCTCATCGACGGCACCAGCAAAATTGAATATCGCGCGCTCTGTCCAGCGTGCTATAAGAGGTATCTCAAATGTACATCGTAATCGAAGGTCAGGACGGCACCGGCAAAGACACTCAAGCCAAACTACTCAAAGAATACTACGAAAAGCAAGGCAAAAAAGTCGTAGCTTACGCCGAATCTGGCACCGCCAGTCAGAATCAATTTATCTCAACCATCGCCAAGCTAAACTATGGTTCCAAACAAGATATCGACCACCGCACCAGAGTTCTATTATATATAGTCAACCGCTACGAGCAATGGCGTAGTCTAGCCGAGCCAGCGCTTCGTAATGGCGACATTGTCATCACTACACGCAACTGGTTTTCGACCCTGATTTACGAAGGTTATGGCGCCGGCGTTAGTAAATCCCTGATTATCAAACTTCACAAGCTCATCATGCCGGAACCTTATTTCCATCCAGACAAAATCATCCTTCTCACTCTCAGCGAAACAGAACAGCAAAAACGCCTCGGCACCCAAACCGATCAGAATTGGGACCGCAAACAAGAAGTTTGGAAGTCTCAAGGCAATTCTTTCCAGCAAAAGCTCAACAAAGCCTATCTAAAAGTCGCCAAGGACTACGACATTCCCACTATCGACGCTTCAGGTACCATTGAAGAAGTTTTCGCCCGCATCAAAGCCCACCTGGCCAACAATAATATTTAAATATCTATCGAAATATCTACAAACATGCTATAATAAACTTATTATGGTTAAATACACGAGTTCTTATGACAAAATATCAACTATTATTTTGAGCGTAACGACTAGCGCAGTTCTAGCCAGTATGGCAGTATTGCTATCTTCCAACACTTCCGCCGACTCCACTTCTGCCAATGCCACCGTCACCGTCGGTTCCGCCTGTACCATGACTGCTACCGTAAACACTGCTCACACCGCTGAAGTCCCAGCCGGTTCTACTAAGGCCGATATTGGTTCTACTACCCTAAATACTATATGTAATGATGCGGGTGGTTATGCTATTTATGCTGTAGGTTATTCTGGTGATGAATATGGTAATAATAAAATGCTAAATGGTATTAATGAAATAAATACTGGTACTGGTTCATCAGCTTCTAACTGGAACATGAGTCTAAGCCAAGTCACTACCGGTACTTATGCTACTACCATAGACGGAGGCTTTGGTTCTTATTCTGCTATCCCATCTACTTATACCAAAGTAGCTCATAGAGATTCAGCGACGAGTGCTATCGGCTCTTCCACTAATCTCACTTATGGTGCTTATATCGCTACCACTCAAGTTGCGGGCGATTACGTGGGCAAAGTAAAGTTTACTATGGTACATCCCATTGCTAACCCAATCCAACCTCAGAATACGGCTCCAGGGTATATTGCCTATTATCCAAATACAGGAGTCTATGAAGGCACGATGGGCAGGCAGGAGTTGCTGCCTTCGGATACTTCAGCCACATTATTTGCCTCAAATTTTAGCAAATCAGGGTATGGTTTTGCCGGGTGGAATACTGCTTATGACTATAGCGGTAAGTTTTTCGGTCCTAACGAACTCATCAGCTTTGAAGCCGGGCAATATACGGGCACAAATGCTGGACTATCCCTATATGCAGTTTGGGTGGAATCTAGAGGATATTTTCAGGATACTGCTACGGCAATTAGCGTATGCAGTAGTCTCTCCAAAGTTAATTACGATAGTGAGACTGGAACTTTGTCTGCCTCTCTATCCAGCGTCTCGGCGCTAACTGACACTCGCGATAACCAAACTTATGCCATTGCAAAGCTAGCTGATGATAATTGCTGGATGATAGAAAATATGAGGATAGACAATTCCGCAGAACTCACCCTAAATAATACTAATAACCCCTTGAATAATGGAACAACCGTCACTCTAAAGCATAGTCAGTCAACCACTTATAATACTCTTGCGCCGTCGTTGGCACCGAGTAATTGGTGTATAGCAAACGATGCCTATTGTATAGATATATCCAGAATTAACACAGATAACACAGTTAATCGAACCACATTTGCCAACAATACAGAAACAATGTCGAATAGAAATGTCAATATATATTCCTATGGCAATTACTATAACTACTACTCCGCTACAGCCGGGAGGGGCCCCTACTCGAAGGTGTCGGGCGACATCGAAGGAGACATATGTCCAATCGGCTGGAAGATACCATATGGGCGTTATGATAATTTAAACACAGGGTCTTATGCCTATTTGACTGATAAAATGGGTGGCACAAGTACAACCCCAAGCACCAATTCGGTTACCGGAGAAAACATGGGGCTATATTGGCATTATTTCCCCAATAATATAGTTGATTCTGGCGGAATAATCACCAGAAATATTAGCTCTAGAGGTTCAACGGCACTATTTTACTCTTCTGGGATAATTGGTCGTTATTCCGCTAGTGTAATCTCGATATCCAACACTGGGGTGAGTTTCGGACAGAATAACAAGTTTAATGGAAGACCAGTTAGATGTCTCCTTCTGCTTAACTCGTAACACTAACCAAATAGTATTTTCTTCTTGACATTAAATATTGTGACTAATGTCACCCCTCCGCAAACTGCGAATTGTATAACTCTGCATAAAACCCACCCAACTTCAACAGCTCTTCATGGTTCCCTTGCTCTACTACGGCACCATCTCGCATCACCAGAATCAAATCCGAATTACGGATTGTCGACAGCCTATGCGCGATCACAAACGAAGTTCGACCCGAAGTTAGCTTCTCAAACGAATCTTGAATCAACTGCTCCGTGCGCGTATCCACATTAGAAGTCGCCTCGTCTAAAATCATCATCGGTGGGTCGGCCACCATCGCTCGCGCAATTGTAATTAGCTGCTTCTCGCCCGCCGAAATATTATCCGAATCCTCGCTAATTTCCGAATGATAGGCTTTAGGTAGAGCTTCGATAATATGGCTGACATTTGCAGCTTTAGCGGCGCGTTTAATGTCATCTAAAGTAGCCTTCAGGTTGCCATAGCGCAAATTTTCTTCCACCGTCCCAGAAAACAGCCAGGTATCCTGTAGCACCATACCAAACAGTCGCCTGACATCCGCTCGTTTCATTTCGCGTGTCGGCACACCATCAATCGCAATATACCCAGAATCCGGTTCGTAGAATCGCATCAACAAATTAATCAGAGTTGTCTTCCCTGCTCCAGTTGGCCCCACGATCGCCACTTTCATCCCAGGTTTCACCGATACGGAGAAGTCACGGATAATCGGTTGTCCTGGCACATAACTAAAGTCCACGTGATGAAATTCCACCGCACCAGCCACTTTTTCAATCGTTCGTGCCGGTTCGATGTCTGGCTCCTCCTCTGGTTCTTCCAAGAATTCGAATATCCTCTCGCTCGCCGCAAGCAAAGATTGTAAAGTAGAAGTGGTTGAGGCAATTTCTGTAATTGGTCTATTAAACCGTGAAACATACTGGACGAAGGCCTGAATGTCGCCTATATTAATTTGACCCTGCACCACAAATACCCCACCAAGCGCACAGATTGCCACATATCCTAAATTTGTGAAAATATGTGTAATCGGAAATGACAAAGATGAGAAAATCTGCGCTTTACGAGCTACCGTGGTTAGCCTTTCGTTTACGTTGCTAAACTCCGCCAGCGCATCATCTTCGTAAGAGTTTGACTTTATCACGACCTGGCCAGAATAATCTTCCTCGATTTCGCTGTTCAACACGCCCAAAGTCTTTTGTTGTTCACGGAAATATTTCTGCGCAAACCGCATAATTCGCCCTACCACAATCACCGACACCGGCACCACGATAAACGCAATCAGTGATAAAGGCACCGAAATGGTCAACATGATGGCCATGACCCCAACCAAAGTCGTGAGCGACATCGACACGTCGGCAATCTCTTGCGACATCGAAGTGGTTAGCACATCCACATCGTTAGACATTCGCGATAAAGTGTCACCATATTGATGTTTATCAAAATACGAAATCGGCAGCCGAGAAATTTTATCCAAAATCTGTTCACGCAAATCTTTGGTGTATTTAGCCGACACTACCGCTAGAATATACGCCTGTATATATCCCAAAATAGCCGACGAAACAAACAAAGCGATTATTAGAATTGCTTTACCGCCCAGGGCCGACCAATCCAAATCCGGGTAGCTACTCACCGCAATTGTGGTCATTTCACCTAAAATTTTCGGGATAAACAGCCCCAACACCGCTGAACTTATCGTCAGTAATACACAGATCAAAATCGCAAAACGGTATTTACGAATTGATTTCAAGAAAACCTTAAACGAACCCCACATGTTTTTGGGCTTTTCGGTTGGTTTAACTCCTCTAGGCATATTCTACCTCCCCACTGGCAAATTCATCTGCCTTGGTATCAACATTGGTAACTTTCTTTTCTTGCTTGTACTTATCTGCCAACTTTAGCTCCGCTTCAAACTCCTTATCTGATAACTGGGATTTGACGATTTCTCGGTAAACTTTACACGACTTAACCAACTCCAGATGTCGGCCCTTTCCTACTACGCGACCATTATTTAGCACTACTATCTGATCGGCATCTTTAATCGTGGAAACTCTCTGTGCGACGATTAATACTACAGATGAACCAGTAATTTCCTTGAGCGCGGCGCGGAGTTTCGCATCGGTTTTCATATCGAGCGCCGAGAACGCGTCGTCGAACACAAAAATATCTGGATTTTTACAAATTGCGCGCGCAATGGAAAGCCGTTGCTTTTGCCCACCCGACACATTTGTGCCCCCCTGCGCGATATGGGAATTGTATTTCTCGGGCAGTTTTTCGATAAAATTCTCGGCTTGAGCGATTCGGGCAGCTTTGCGCATTTGTTCATTACTAGCCTTTGGCGCGCCAAACTTGATATTGGACTTCACCGTGCCAGCAAATAGCATGCCTTTTTGCGGTACAAACCCAATCCGACTAATCAAATCATTCTTTTCATACTCTTTAACCGAAACGCCATTAATTAATACTTCCCCACTAGTAGCTTCATAAAATCTCGGCACCAGATTCACCAAGGTGGATTTACCCGAACCAGTCGAACCGATAAATGCAATCGTTTCGCCCGCTACTGCCTTAAATGACACATTGTCTAGTACTTTCTCCTCTGCTCCAGGATAAGAAAAGTCCACATTCTTAAACTCCACCGAAGCCTGTTTGCTCGGCACACCGTTGGTCTTGTCTTTCCAACTAAACTTGGAGGTTCGTTTAAGCACTTCATTGATACGATGGGCTGAAACATTCGCCCTCGGTAACGTCACGAAAAGCATCGACATCATCAAGAATGACATCATCACATGTGTAACATATTGCGCAAAAGCCGTCATATTGCCAAGATACGCAAAATCTTTAGTAAGGAGCGAAATCCCAATCCATGAACACAGCAAAGTCGTGCCATTAAAGATGATGTTAATCAGTGGATTTTGTAATTCCAAAATCTTGTCGATGAAGATAAGTAGCTTAGTTAGCGTATCATTGGTTTTTACAAACTTCTTTTTCTCCAGCTTTTCGTTGTTAAACGCTCTCACCACCCTAAGACCCGTCAAATTTTCGCGTGTTAGTAATGTAATCTTGTCAACCAGAGTCTGAAAAATCTTAAACTTCGGCATCACCAGCGACATGATTAGAATCACTGACCCCAAAATCGCGGCCGCACCTACTAGAATAATCCACGACATATCCGGTGCCGTTTGTATGGCCATTACGATCGAAATCGCGCAAAAGAGCGGCGCCCGCACCATCATTGATAGTATCATGATGGTAGCCATTTGCACTTGGTTGACGTCATTAGTCGTACGGGCTAAGAGCGAAGCCGTGCTGAAATCTTTCACATCCAAGATGTTGAAGTTGATAATCTTGGTAAAAATCGCCACCCTGATGTCGCGTGAAAAATTCGTTCCGACCCTTGCCGAGAAATAGCTAGACACGAGGGATGCTCCTGCCGAAATCACGGCGAGCCCAACCATTTGTAGCCCCACCTGCCAAATGTAGTCAATATTGCCAGGCACAATACCATCATTAATGATATGTGCCATCAGCGCTGGTAATCGCAAAGTCGTCCAAACCTGTACAGCTGTAGCGACCAACAATATCAATACCTGCCACCAATATGGCTTCAGAAACTTAAACAGTTTAAACATATATATTATATTATACTATAAAATCGTAGTTTTAGTGGTAGCCAAATTAGTCGCATCTGCCGTTCTTGAGATCAGTCACGAGGCCACGAGCTTTCAAATAATGCTCCAGTGAATCATACTGGCCGTTATTGTATTTACCTGTGGCTATTTCAGTGGCCGGCCCTACTCCCACGTATCGATAGTGCCAAGTCTCAAACAACCCAGTAGAGCCATTTTCGTCTACATTGAGGGGCTCACTCATCGGTCCACCCGCCCATTCGTATGGGAATCTATCAATAAAGCCATATTTGTAAGAATTCGCATACAACCATTGCCAGTCAATATGTTGATCATAAGTATCCGTATCCAGTGAAGTCCCATAAACCGGATCGAGCAAATCGCACGTCAGGCCAGTATGGTGGTCGGAAGCACCCGTTGCCGCACATAACCGCCCACAAGTAGTGCCACGCGCCCGATAACAAGAGCGCGTTTCGAAAGTATGCCCAGGGTACTCCGCTTCATAAGCCTTTACCATCTCATTTAAATGTGCGGCCGCCTCCGCGTCGAGCAGGTTATCGCCATTATAAGCATTCCCCTCTACGATGCCGTAAAGCTGAGATATACTAACTAGCTCGCTTCTTCTCGCATCGATGAAATCCGTCGTCACCGTAAAATTGGGATTGATTAGCATCAAATAACCAAGTTTTATGGTACAGTTATCCGAAGGTATGTTTGTTACTTGAGTAAAATCGTCTTTGTTATCAGAAGTCTCATCTACCTCTGTTTTTTCGGAGTTTTCATCCGCGCTTTCATTGGTAGCCAATTCTGACGTATGGTCGTCATCTCCTTCAGTTGTTTTCTCGCCCGCTTCACTACTCTCGACCGTCTTTTCCCAGCCAAACACCCGCATAATTCTCTCCCAGAAACTCGGTTCCGCGTTATGGCTATCTGCTTCTACGCTAACTCTAAATTCCTTTTCACCAATCTTAATATTCAAGAAGCCAGTGGCACCCTCCATGACTAAATCAGCTGTCGGCTCGGCTTCCGCCCAAATCATCTCGCTAAAATCTTCGGTCGCTTTAATCTCTACCGGGCCAGTCCACCAGCTATCGTAATGCCCCACCACTTGACCAGCCTTCACCAGACTTGTTACGGGTGTCGCTTTCTGAATCGCCTCCACAATCGCTAAACTATCATCAAAAGACCTTTGCCTAGTCGGCGCACCGAGCAGGCTAACCGTGATGGTGTGCTCACCCTGCCGATAGCCAGTTATTAAACAATAGCCCGATGCATCACCAATAAAACCAGTCTTAACCCCCGCAATTCCGAGCTCCCCCAAGATTTTATTGGTGTTTTCAAACTCGCCAGCCATAGGCGCCTCGTAACTTTTAGTCGAAACGATTTTCGATAACACCGGCTCCGCCATTACTTTGGAGCCAATAATCGCGAGTTCTTCCGCTGTACTTGTAGTGTTATCATGGAATCCACTCGCATCCTCGCCAATCGTGGTATGCGTAAGCCCCCACTCCTTAAGTAAATTCGTAGCGTATTCGCGGTAATTATCTAATGAACCAAACGCCCAAATCGCCAACGAATCTGCCATATTATTCGACGACGCCAAGAAAACAGCCATCAAGGCATCGTATTCGCTAATCTCCCCACCATTTATCACGCGCGTGTTGGAACCATTGTTCGCATAGTACCATAAATATCTTTCGTACATTTCGTCCGTAATCGTAATCGTTTCGCCAGTTTCTCCTTCTGTAAAAGGTTTTTCATACATCACTGCGAGACCCAAAATCATTTTAGCAGTGCTCGCGGTCGGCCTAACTTCGGGCTCGCCTAGTTCGTAACTTTTTCCGCCAACTATTTTTCCGTCAACCGCCACTGCGTAGTCGCCTTCACTCAAATTATATAAAGCCTTCAGACTATTACTCGCCGGAAAATTATAATTCGTAGCAAGCTCAAGCTTTGTCTCAACCATCGCGAAGCAAACTAAAAACCAAACAAACAAACCAAGCATCACCGCTCCAAGACCAGCCAGGCAAATCTTGAGCTTATTTTCCTGTAGGAATTGTTTTAGCATCTCTTTTCCTCTCTAAATGCATTCTGAAATAAATAATTGGTCCTATTAATATATAAATATAATACGAGAAGAACCGCCACACTAGCATTGCCCAGAATATATATCCCGAGGACAAAGCCGAAAATACCACGAAGAAGGTGCCCTCCGCTGCACCGGCATTGCCGGGTGTTGGTACGAAGTATACTGCGCTAGTTACTGCCACCGTCGTTACGAAGCAAGGCAAGAAGTCCACCTGCCCGCCAAATGCCGTCAACACGAAAAACGGAATCATAGAAATCAAAAAATTAAACGCCACAGACATCAAAATAGTCTTAATGAACAGACCACGTGTTTTGAGTATTTTGCGTACACACCGAGCATATGCATTTATTTCTTCTTCGGCCTTTTCGGTGGTTTTCTTGCGGTTCTTGACGATGCGGATTTTAGCCAAAAACTTCACGAACAGTCCGATAATTTCCGTAGTGGCTTTTGGCAAAAAAGTTGCAATCATCACCACCACAGGCCAAAAAGCGTAAAACAACAAACCAAAACAGGCCGTACCGATTAGTACGGCGTTGTCAATCGAGGCACTACCGAACAAGAAACATAACACGGCAATAATAATGAACCCAATTTGTCCCGAAATCATCCCGAAAATAGGAATTGAAGTTGATACTCCACTTGGCAAGTTGCTATTTTTGCGCATATAGTAAATCTGGAAAGGTTGGCCACCTACCGCCGCCGGTGTCACATTGTCGTAATATCGACCTAGAAGATAGGTGCGCCTCGCTACTTTGCGGGCACGTTTTACATCAAATTTAGATTTATCACCTGACATTTCGTACATCATTAGTGTATACTTATGTATTTCTAGACAAATCGCCACGATAAAGCATAGTGCAGCGGGCACTAAGAACCACCAATTAATCTTAACTTCCGAAAGCATGGCTGCGTTTTCGGAATTGCCAAATTCTGATACCGCCGTGATTATAATTACTGCTACGTTAATTAGCACAAAAAGCAATATCAGAAGAGGTTTCTTCAAAAGTTTCTTGGGCATCAGTTTTTTGTGATCAACATCAACCGACTCAGAACTGGAAGCGGAATCAGACATTGACTAGTCCTTAGCCGCTTTAATATTTGGGTACTCTTCAACTAATACCCGGATACAGCCGGCAATCGGAATCGCAATAATTGCTCCGAGCAGCCCAAACATATACATACCGATTACGATAGCGCATAAAATCACGAGCGGTTGTAGCTTGAGCGCATCACCTTGAATCTTTGGTGAGATGATATTGTTTTCAACTTGCGAATAGACAATGTAAATAATGGCGAAAATGCCACCCGCTATCGGACTAGAGAAGAATAGTAACGCAGTAACCAATGCACCACCGATAAACTGACCAAACATCGGGATTAAGTAGAATAACATTGTAATCATACCCATTGGTACGGCTAGGCTTGGCGAGAAGCCTAGAATCAACGACAGAATTAAGACAATCACCATAGTGGCACAACCATCCAATATGGCAACAAGGACTTGGCGCGAGACATAAGTGGAAATCACATTTGCCATTTTCATTAGGACTCTTCGCGCTACATTGACAGACTTTTTATCTTCATCGCGTGAGCCTAAGCTATTCCAAAGCACCTGCAGCATTTCAGGACCTTCGAGTAAGAATAGAAGTGTAAGAATCAATACGAGCACCACCATCATTACGATGCCAGCTAGTCCACTAATACTAGATATTATATTATTTCCTAGGAAACCCAGGAGATTGTTTGACAAGCCGTTTAAGCTAGTCGTAATCTCACCTTGTAGATTCTCAATTCCGAGGTTTCTACCAAAACTATTAACACCCTCCCAGCCTCCAAAAGTAGTTTCAAAGGTCTGTGGGAAATTCTGGACGAATCTCGCCGTCTCATTCACGACCACCGGACCAACTATAGCAACGATGGTGCCAATCACTAAGACTACAATCAAGTAAGCGAAGATTACCGATAAAGTTTGGTGTTTTTTATCCTTACCAAATAGTTTCGTGAATAGACCATTTACTTTGCGTACCAAAGGTTTCAACGCTAAAGCTAGGAAAATCGACGCCCCGATGATAATTAGCCCAGTCAGAGCTTTGTAAAGCACAAAAATGGTCACACCGATGCCCAGCGGCACCAACCAAAATTTCACAAATGTTCTTAAGTCCGTTTCAATCTTTTTCGACATAGACCTCCTTTTATAAATCTATTGTAACATAAAAGGAATAAAAATGTAATAATTTGCAGTAAAACGCACAGTAGCGAAAACAGATAAAAAATGTTATAATATCATAATATGTTAGTTTCAGATTTTAATTACGATTTGCCCGAAGAGCGCATTGCTAAGTTTCCACCCAAAGAGCGTGGCACCACGCGCCTATTAGTGCTAAATCGTAAAACGGGCGAAATCAAAGATTCTTACTACCGTAATCTCGATGAATTCTTGAACCCAGGTGATGTTTTAATTCTGAACGATACTCGCGTGATGCAATCTCGCCTATTTTGCACTTTACCCGATGGCCGCAAACGCGAACTTGTCGTGCTCGAGAAACACGGTAACGAGCCACAACGCGTCATGTATCGTGGTAAACTCCACGATGGCGACATTTTGACGGTTAATAAACATGAGATTATAGTTGATAAAATTCTCGGCAATGGCATTGCGGAAGTCAAATCGGAAATCGCCCTCAACAAAATCACAGAAGAATGTGGCACAGTTCCCTTACCTCCATATCTCCATCGTGATGCTACTGAAGAAGACAAGAAACGTTATCAAACGGTTTGGGCTAAAAATATGGGCTCCGCCGCCGCTCCAACCGCAAGTTTGAATATGACAGAAAATTTATTGAATCGGCTTCGCCGAAAAGGAGTCATTATTAAATATGTCACCCTCCATGTCGGGCTCGGCACTTTCCTGCCTATGCGTACCGACAATGTCGAAGACCACCACATGCACTCCGAGTGGTTTCGCATCCCGGAAGACACTTTAGATGCCATCAAGAACCACCAACAGCGCGTAGTCGCGCTCGGTACCACGGTTGCGCGTACTCTGGAATATTATGCTCGCACCGGTAAAACCGAAGGCGAAGACGACATATTTATCTATCCAGGTTTCGAATTCAAGCTTGTCGATGCCCTCATCACGAATTATCACGCCCCTAAATCCACGGTACTCATGCTCGCATCTGCCTTCGCTAGCTGGGACCATCTAAGAAACGCCTACAACCATGCCATCGAGCAAAAATACAACTTCCTAAGTTACGGAGATTCAATGTTGATATGTTAAAATTTGATATTTCACACCGTGATTGTCTAGCGCGCGTTGGTGTAATTCATACACCGCATGGTGATATCAAGACGCCCGCCTTTGTCGGAGCCGCTACCCGCGCCACGGTCAAGGCGCTCACTATGAAAGAAATGCGAGATCTCGGCTCGCAAGCAATCTTGGCCAATACTTATCACCTAATTCTTCGCCCAGGAGTAGATTTAATTAAAGAAGCCGGCGCCTTGGCCGAATTTTCCAGCTGGCATGCTCCTACTTTCACCGATTCCGGTGGCTTCCAAATTTTTAGCCTACCAAATGTCAAAATCACCGAAGAAGGCGTCAAATTCAAATCCCACATCGACGGTGCCAATTTTGAAATCACACCCGAATCCTCCATGCGAGCTCAATGGGCCATCGGTGCCGACATTCATATGGCCTTCGACCATCTCGCCAAATCCGAAAGCTACGACGACATGAAGACAGCTATGGAACGCACCCACCGTTGGCTCGACCGCTGCGTCGCTGAACACCAAGCATTAAATACGTCGAGGACTCAAAACCCTCTTCTTCGGGACGCTCCTCGCGCCCGTCTTCACGGGGCTCGTCGCTGCGTCCTCGTAGCGACTGCGGATGCCCCTCAGAAGAGGATTTTTGAGTCCCCGGAACAGTATTTGTATGCTGTAGTTCAGGGTGGCACATTTAACGATCTGCGTGCGGAGTCGGCGAAGTATTGTGCGAGCAAGCCAGTCGATGGTTTCGGTATCGGTGGTGTCTTTACGGCAGACGGCATGGATGAAATGTTAAAAACCGTCAACTCAATTTTGCCCGAAAACAAGCCGCGTCACCTACTCGGCATGGGCCAAGAACCAATTGATTTATTTGTTGGTGCCGAATTTGGTTGTGATACCTTTGATTGTGTCGGGCCCACTCGGATGGCTAGAAATGGCTCCCTTTATACCAAGGACGGCCGTATCAACATCAAAAACGCTAAGTATACTCACGACTTTACTCCGCTGGAATCAGACTGCGATTGCGAATGTTGTAAAAATTACACGCGTGCCTATCTCCACCATCTTTTCAAAACCGATGAAATCACCGCCAAGGTACTCGCTTCCATTCATAACGAATATTTCATCGTCCACACTGTCGACCAAATCCGCGAATCACTCCAAGACGGCAATTTTCAAGAGTTCAAAAAATCCTTCCTCACCCGTTATTACCATCAATAAACGTCTATTTTAAATGTTGCCAAATCGTATAATCTGGGAAATCAAGCACCCCGATTCCTCTTTTCGCCAATTCATTTCTTAATTCATCAGAACGCACCCAATCTTTCTTCTCTCTTGCGCCATCGCGCTCTCGTAATAGTTCCGAGATTTCTTCAGACAAATGAATATCGTTTACACCAAGGTCTAATCCAAACAGCTTATCAATCTTGCGCCAATTTTCGTAGGAAATCTCTGAATTGTCAATAATTGCAAATGCTTCCGCCGAATTCAGGTTATTATTTAAAGCTTCAAGAATTTTGTCCATCACGCCATTCTCATCCTGGCCAATCGTCTCATCTTGATATGCCATCACCACTTTGTTTCGCCAATTAAACCGTCTTGTTTTGGCGGCCTCTAAAGACTCAAAAGTAAAATTGCGCGTTCCCTGATAATGTCCAGACAGTACCCACATTTTGTAATCCATCGCCGAAAACCCACGCTCCGCCAAATCATTTAACGAATAAGTATTTCCGAGCGATTTAGAAATCTTTTCACCCTCAATCGTAATGAAATCACAGTGCAACCAGCACCGCGCCAAATCAGTGCCATACGCTCCGTAACATTCCGCAATTTCATTAGTGTGATGAACCGGAATATGGTCAATACCACCAGTATGAATGTCGATCGGCTCACCCAGTTCCTTATGGATAATCGAGCAACATTCAAGGTGCCAACCAGGATAGCCAGGCTTTCCAAGGTAATCCCAACGCATTGCGTGTTTCTCGCCGGGTTTGATAAACTTCCATACCGCGAAATCTGACACATTTCGCTTCTCGTCCGAGAACCCCACTCTAGCCCCAGCTTGTAAACCAGACAAATCAAGTTTTGCGAAATCCGCATATTTTTCATACTTTGACGTATCGAAATAAACTCCGTCTTCGGTTTCATAGGTATAGCCATTAGCGGTCATGGCGTCAACTGCCTCAATATCTTCGTCGATATAATCCGTCGCCCGCGCCCAAACTTCAGGCTCAGTCAAACCAAGCGCGGCATAATCCTGCTTAAATTTCTCGATATACGCTTCGGCCACCTCCCAAACGTCTTTCCCCTCACGACGAGCCCCCTTCTCCAGTTTGTCTTCACCCTCATCACCATCCGATACCAAGTGACCTACATCGGTCAAGTTCAACACTCGTTCCACTTTGTATTCATTAGCCTTCAAAGTCCTCACAAGCAAATCCCAATAAATATATGCCGTCAAATTTCCGATATGGGCCTCCGAATAAACTGTGGGGCCACAAGTATAAATTTTCACCTCGTTACCAGCAGGCTTGAAATCTATAATCTTTCGTTCCGGAGTATTATATAGTTTTAGCATTGAGGGCCTCCTTTAAGACTTTAGCTATCTCCACGTACTTATCCAAAGATACGCCATGTCTACCCACAGTGCGTATAGCGGAGATGTTTTTATTCTTTTTGACTAGCGCAGGGATATTGTATGGTGCAATTAGCTGATCTTCACCACTATATATTAATATAGTAGGTAAATCAATCTCTATCAAACGTTTATAATTATCTTTTTGTAAAACGATTTTCTCCATCGAATTGATAAATGATTTTTCTTTCAGGACTTGTGGTCTCTTCACGCTAACCGCTTTTTTAAACGCTTCGATACCCTTTTCAAATAATGGGTTATCAAAATCCCGTTCCGTATATACTGGCGGAGAAACTAAAATCAGTTTATCAATCTCTTTTTTATGCTCGCAAGCGTATTTGGTGACAATAAAAGTCCCCAGCGAATGCCCAATCAGGATTAGGGGCGTCTTTACGTCTAGTTCTTTAATGGCATTATGTAATGCCGTAGTCTGCTCCTTATAATCATATTCCAAATTGTCACTTTTTAATGATTTGCCAGAACCAAGTAAATCAAATGTCACAAATCTAACATCGTCTAAAGCCTTATCCAACTGAAACGCCGTCAAAGCCTTATCGTAGGTCGACGAATCAGACGCAATCCCATGAATCAAAACCACTGTAAGCTTCGGCTCACCCGCTTTACAACAGTCATAGGTCTTAGTGAGAATTAGTTTCATCCAATAACTCCGGTACTATTTTTACCAAATCGGCTACGACGTCTTCATAAGACATATCGTAGGTGCGAAAACCCGCCGCAAATGGATGCCCGCCACCGCCGAAATATCCCGCAACCTTGTCAGCAATGGGCGCCTCGGTGCTAGTGCGAATTTTTCCAGTGATTTTTCCATCTGGATAAGTCTTCACGGCCACTGCTACTTTTACACCTTCTACCAGTCTCATTTCCTCAAGTATAAGAACATTAGGGTTGTATTCGTCGGAGTATTCGCGAATGTCATCCCAAGGAATATGAATCGTAGCAAGCTCTCCATCCAGTGAGTATTCGATTCGCTTAATCAAATCGGCTTTGTAGTCTAGTATGCGAGGAGATTTTTTCATTAATTCCCTGCGCCTGTCCTCTAGCTCCGAAATATCAGCACCCAACTTTGTTAAATCCGCTGCAATTTCAAATGTTTCTGCCGTCACCGACGCGCTAGTGAGTCCCAAAGTATCCGATAAAATCCCTTGGAAAATCGCTTCTGCCGCATGCTTATTAATTTCGATTTTCTGTTCTTTAGCAATCCGATAGATTAACTCCGCGCAAGCCGGCCCAACCTCGATAATGCTCTCGTGTGGGAAGGCGATGTCGTCGGGCGTTTCGTGGTGGTCAATTACTAGCACTGGCGCGTTATATAGTCGATTGCGAATCGCAGTATCGTCTAGTAGTTTCGACAGCAAAATCTCCGCCGCTGTATCTACGATAATGTAGCCATCCGCCTTATAATCAAACTCATTTGTCACCCGCGACCAATCTTGGAAGTACCGTAGATATTTCGGTATATCAACCGAACAATAAAGACTAATTTCTTTGCCTTCCAACAAATAATCCAGCGCAATCGCACTCCCCATCGAATCCCCATCCGGATTCTCCGCCTGGATAACGCAAATCTTCTGCTTATCCTTCAAAAATACAGTAAATTTATTATACATACCACTATTATATCACAGACATTATATAAACCCACCCATCCCACCTTGGAGCGACACGAACAGAGGAAACTTATGCGCCAAAAGCAACGCAACGTACTGTCCACCCGTAATACTTGCTGCTGTAGCCTGTGCCTGGGTAGACGTAAGGCGAATCCAGGTACAAGTAGTAGGCGCTGTTGGACGAGTAGGCAGTAGACGACCAGAGGTAGCCGTACCGGCCACGAGAGTCCACCGAGCCATTGTAGACATCGCCGGAATAAACGAAGTTAGCTGGGTATTTACGCCAGCGGAGAGAATCAGCTACAGTGTATTGGGTTGCTCCAGTACCACCCATTTTTCTGTCTAAATAGGAGAAGCCTGGGACTTTGTTGGCTGGGTCGGATGCACCTTGTTCTATGTTGCCAGTGCTAGTACCTCCTAGTGGGATTTGCCAGCCAGTTGGGCAGATGGATGTGGTGTTGTGGTCGCCACTGGAATAGTTTGTGGTATCGGCGATAGCGGCATGCCAAGAGTAGTAGTTGCCGTAGCTGTACATACTGGCGTTTGAGGTTGTGTTAATGGCATCATTCGTAGTTGGATTCTGTGGCCTGTCAGATGCATTGGTTGGGGTGTTGATATTATTATATCTTGGCATACGGCGAGCAAGATTGCTGGTACCTATATTGATAGTGCCATCAACACCATCGTTGCTATATAGTGAGTTGGCTGAATACGTATCAGTGAATTTGTCTGGAGTTTCTGGGTTGGCGAGACCAGAGAAGTTACCGTAAGTGGCAGATGTGCCATAGCCTTGGGCGAGAGTGCCGTCGGAGTTGTGAGCTGCATCGTTTTCTAGGCGGAGGTTTTCTATCATCCAACAGTTACCATCAGCAAGTTTGGCGATGGCGTAGGTGTTGTTGTCGCGCTGATCGGTAAGAGCAGTGACGGAGCCTTGTGGAAGGCTAGAACAACCAGACCAGTTTTGAAGACTACCAGTGGATTTAATCCACATGGCGTAGAGCGATAAACCATTTGTGGAAGTATTGGCGGGCGTAGTAATATCTTCATTAGGACCATAACTAGTGCCAGAGTAATCATAGGCTGTATTCCAACCGGCAAAACCATAGCCAGAGCGAGAGAAATTGGAAGCTAGAAGTGTAACGGACGCATTATTCCCAGCACTTTGTTTTCCCATAGTCCCTTCTACTCCTCTTAACGCATTCTCGTTATAGCAAATCTTCCCAGCCTCACAGGATACTGGGCCTAGTTGCGGTTCAGGGTTAGCTACAGCATAGAAATTAATGGTGTTGGTATAGTCACCAGAAGCTTGTCCGCTACTAGCTTTAGCACCAATCTTGAATTGAACGGATTGGATGGTATCTTCTGGACCAGAAGTGTTTAGAAGTAGGACGCCACCATTACCACGTTCAGCTGCATTGTCATTGTTGTCTAATGGAAGACCAGCATAACCAGCTGTAGTACTACCTTTGTTTCCACTCACCCATGTGCTAGAGCCACTAGTACCACAATTGGTAGACGAATCAGCGCAGTATGAATAGCCCCAGGTATTATCGCTAAATCCAGCCAATGTAGCCTGAGTTGTGGTTAGGTTAGCAAATGTGTTAGAACTACTAACTGTATTTACTAGAGCATCTGTACCATTCTTTTGTCCTACAGTAGCACTTAGTTGGAATCCGGCAGAGCCATTTGTAGTAGCTCCTACCGTGATAATGTTACTATCAGAATATTCACCAGGAGCTAGGTCAGAGATTACTAGATTAGGAGAAGATAGATTGATGGAGATGACGGAGTTGAAGGTGAATTCTATATCGGTATCGGAAGAATAGGTGAGGGCGGAAGCGTTTCCCTCCGCAAACACACCCATTGAAGAAATCATCAAGGTTAACATCATCCCCCATAAAAGAATCTTATGCTTTTTACCCATCATAACCAAATTATAACACATTATTCTATTTTCAAGCATAATTATTATGTAAAAAGCATTAAAATCATAATAGCCCATAAAACCAACCGCACCAAGCCAAAATATGCTACAATTAATACATGACTATTTTTCGCGCAGACAAAAAGTTTGAAAGATTTGAAGATGTTACGCCAGAATTACTCCAGAAAGAAGGGGTAAAACTGCTTTTATGCGATCTAGATAACACTCTTCGCCTCCATTCCGAGAAAGAACCCGCCGACGAGCTCCAGGATTGGGTCGAAGACTGTAAGAAAGCCGGCGTCAAAATAGTAATCATTTCTAATAACGGCCGCAAAAAAATGATGCAAAAGTTCTGTGAACCAATTGATATAGACTGTGTTTGGTGGGCCAAAAAACCCATGAGCACCAAACTCACCGAAGCCATGCAAACCTATGGCCACATGCCCAAGGAGACCGTTATGCTTGGTGATAAGTGGTCCACGGATGTACTAGCCGCAAAATTTGCCAAAATCCGCGCCTGGAAAGTCGAACACCGGAGAGATATCGTATGACCGGCCCCACCTATCTGACCATTTTACGCATGCTTCTGTCGGTTGTGTTCTTAGTTTTCGCAACCTTGCCAGACACTTGGGCCAGAATCACCGCTCTGGTCATTTTTATCATTGCATCCATCACGGATAAAATCGACGGTCACTGGGCGCGCAAATCTAAACAAGTGACTGACCTCGGCGCTTTTCTTGATCCGCTCGCCGATAAAATGCTCATCAACCTCGCCTTCTTAGCTTTGGTATATCTAGGCGTAGTTCCGCTTTGGGTTTTCGCGATTATTCTAGTGCGCGATTTTGCGGTAGATGGCATGCGGATGATGGCTGCTCGCAACAAAATCACCATCGCTGCTTCATTTTTTGGCAAGCTTAAGACTACTGTTCAGATGATAACGCTGATTATTCTCCTCTTAAACCTCATTATCAATAATGATATCATCGGCATCCTCGC
>JAUMXR010000013.1 GCA_030528995.1 Candidatus Saccharimonadota bacterium
TATGGGTCAGAAGGTTAATCCCATCTCTTACCGTCTCCAGGTCAGCAAAGATTGGACTTCGAAGTGGTTTACACGAAAAAGTGACTTTCGGCACTGGCTAGTGGAAGACGTCAAAATTCGCGAATTTATCGAGGAGCGATTCAAATCGCGTCCAACGATTGCGCGAATCAACATTGAGCGCTCCGCTAATCTTACTACGATTACAATTTTGACTGCGAAAGCTGGTTCAGTAATCGGTAAGCAAGGCGCAGGTATCAATGAGCTCAAGAAGGGTCTTGAGAAAATCATCGACGGTCCAATTCGGATTAATGTCGAAGAAGTAAAAAAACCGGAACTCAACGCTAAGCTCGTAGCTGAGAACATCGGCTTCCAATTGGGCAAGCGTATGAATTTCCGTCGAGCAGTCAAGATGGCTCTACAATCTACGATGAACGCAGGCGCTAAGGGCGTGCGTATCGAGGTGGCAGGGCGTTTGAATGGCGCTGAAATGAGCCGTCGCGAAAAGTTTATTGAGGGGTCAGTGCCTCTACATACTTTGCGCGCGGATATCGATTTCTATTGCCATCATGCACCAACGATTGCTGGTATTGTGGGGGTAAAGGTCTGGATTTATAAGGGGGAGAAATAATTATGGCTATTTTACTTCCAAAGAAAACCGCTCACCGCAAGGTGCGCAAGGGCAAAAACGAAGGTGTGGCTACACGTTGTAACACCGTGGCATTTGGCGATTACGGTCTGATGTCGCTTGACAACGAACGTATCACTTCGCGCCAAATTGAGGCAGCCCGTCAAGCAATTACACGTTATATTAAGCGTGGTGGTAAAATCTGGATTCGGATTTTCCCACATACCCCAGTTACCAAGAAACCACTTGATGTGAAAATGGGTTCCGGTAAGGGTGAACCGCAATTTTATGTTGCAAAGGTAAAAGCTGGTACAGTTATGTTCGAAATCGCTGACGTGACTGACGAACAAGCTAAAGAAGCTTTGCGTTTAGCATCACATAAGTTGCCGGTGAAATGCAAGATTATTAAGAAAGAGGAGTTTTAAGATGGCACACACTTTAATTGGAATTGTGACTTCCGATCAGCGCGATAAGACCATTACCGTCTCGAATGTTGCGCGGGAAACTCATCCTCTTTATCGCAAGCAGTATTCGAAGACTCGTAAATACACTGCGCACGATGAAAAGAATGAAGCTCACAAAGGTGACCGCGTAGAGATTGCTGAAACTCGACCAATTTCTAAGACCAAGGCTTATACTTTGGTGAGGATTTTGGAACGTTCACATGGTACAGTGGAGCTCAAGTCGGATGTAACTGAAATTGATTTGCCAGAAAAAGTCGGTGCAGATGAAATCGCACGGGCTAAGAAGGCTGAAGAAGAGGCCAAGGAAGCGGAAAAGACTGCCAAAAAGGCAGACAAAGCCGCCAAGAAGGCTGAAGGGGAGGAAGAGTAATGATACAGCAAGAAACTAGATTGAAAGTTGCCGACAATAGTGGCGCTAAGGAACTTGGAGTTATCCGGGTGCTTGGTGGCACGAGAGCGCGATATGCTCGGGTTGGCGATATCGTCACTTGTTCGGTCAAGGATGCGTCTCCAACTGGTAACGTAAAGAAAAAGGCTGTAGTACGCGCAGTCATCGTGCGTACAGTTGCCCCAATTCGCCGTCCAGATGGTTCGACTATCCGTTTCGACGAGAACGCAGCAGTACTCGTAAACGAAGACAAGACCCCTAAGGGTACGCGTGTCTTCGGGCCAATCCCACGTGAACTACGTGACCTTGGCTTTACTAAGATTATTAGCTTAGCACCGGAGGTACTCTAAAATGGCACAGAATTTGAAGATAAACGACAAGGTTTTAGTAATTTCTGGCGACCACAAGGGTACAGAGGCTAAGATTGTACGTATTGACCGTGTAAACGGCAAGGCTTGCCTTGAAGGAATTGGTTTAGTAGAGCGCCACATGAAAAAGACGCAATACAACCCAGCCGGTGGCAAGAAAACTATCCATCTTGGTATCGATTTGTCGAATTTGAAGCTGGTTGAAGCGGCGAAATTCGAGAAAAAGACTTCCAAGAAGGATGCGAAGAATGATAAGAAGCTTAAGAAAGGAGCTAAATAATGGCGGAAAAGAAAACGGCTGCTAAAGCTGAAGCCCCCAAGACTGCTAAGAAAGCAGTGAAGGCTCAGCCACAAGCACAACCACGCCTCAAAGCTCTATATAATAGTGAGCTGAAGGCGAAGCTAAAGAAGGAGCTCGGTCTTGGGAATATTAATCAAGTACCAGAACTCAAAAAAGTCGTAGTCTCGGCTGGTGTTGGTAAGAAGCGTGAAGATAAGCGTTTCACCGAAACTGTCGAGCTAACTTTGGCGAAGATTACAGGTCAGAAGGCGACTTCTCGCTTGGCTAAAAAGTCAATTGCGACTTTCAAAATTCGAAAAGGTATGGGTGCGCCAGTAGGCTATCTCACGACTTTGCGTAACGACAAAATGTATGAATTTGTCGATAGACTAATCAACATCGCTTTGCCACACGTGCGTGATTTTCACGGCGTTTCACGTAAGGCATTTGATGCGCAAGGTAATTACAACCTAGGTCTAAAGGAACAGACGGTCTTCCCAGAGATTACTTTTGAAGACGCGTCGGCTCTTCATGGCCTTGAGGTGACATTTATTATTAAGAATGGCTCAAAGGAAGGAAGTCTAAAGTTGCTAGAACTCTTTGGAATGCCGTTTGAGAAGGAGGCAAAGTAGTATGGCTAAGAAATCTGCAGTGCTTCGTGATCAAAAGCGGCAAAAAATGTATGATAAATATAAAGACAAGCGCGCAGCTCTAAAGGCGGCGGGTGATTTGGAAGGTTTGCAAAAGCTTCCACGTAATTCTTCACCTACACGTCTTAAAAACCGTGACATGCTCGATGGGCGTCCACGCGGTTATATGCGCCGGTTTGGTTTATCACGTATTAATTTCCGGGAAAAAGCATCTAAGGGCGAAATTCCTGGCGTAACAAAGAGTAGCTGGTAAGGAGGAAGGAGAAAATTATGTCATTACAATCTACAGATCAAATCGCCGACCTCATTACTCGCATTCGTAATGCGGTACTTGTCGGCAAGAATGAAATCCTCGTCCCAACTTCTAAATTGAAGGCTGGGGTGGTGGAAGTATTAGCTAAGAACGGTTATGTGGCTGGCTGTGAAGTAATCGAAGGTACACCACGCGGTATGCTCAAGGTTACCATCAATGAGCCAGGCATGAATGCCAAAATCAACGAAATCACCAAGGTTTCGAAACCTGGTCGTCGTGTATATTCATCGGCTGATGATATTCCAACGATTAAGTCTGGCCGTGGTCTCGTCATCGTGTCTACTTCGAAGGGCTTGATGACTGGTCGCGAAGCGAAGAAGAATCGCTTGGGTGGTGAGATACTTGTGAAAGTTTGGTAAAACAAAACCAGCAATTTTCTCAGCGTTGAAACACGCGCCGTATAAAAATTACAACAGCTCAGGCGGGCTCGTCCCGGTATTTCAGTACCGGCTACTCGCCCGTGACTGTTGTATTTTTTATCGGGCGGTTTCAAAATGCTTCGAAATTTTTGTAGTTTTGCTTTAACTATTATGTGCTAATCTTATTATGCTTCAGAAGGAAGTAATCCGGCTTATTGCTTGAGTTTAGTTGTTGTTTTTTATTATTGTTGGTCGCAAATTCTGGTTTGTGACAATTAACCAATCGAGTCCTTTTTTATCAACTTGGGCTTTCTGACTTTACTTAGATTAGTTATAACTTAAAGACCAGAGACAAGGCAGCGAATAGAGCATCCGTGAGAAGTATAGCTAGAACTTGAACCTGAGTTAGAGCTAGAAGTATCCAAGTATAATTCGAAGGCACTAGAACTTCCTTTAGACGACCAATACCTGCCAGTGAGGCCGCGATTATGTATAAAGCTACTATCTATGAAACCAGAATAAACGAAATTGATTGGATACTTACGCCAACGAAGAGAAGCTGTTGTGGTATATTGGGCTTGACCAGTGCCACCCATTTTGCGATCTAAATAAGAGAATCCTCCAACTTTATTACTAGAATCACTTGCACCTTGATCAATATTTCCCATACTGGTACCACCTAGTGGCATTTGCCATCCCTTCGGACATATAGAAGTGATTTTGTAGTCCTCATCGAGGTACTCTGTTGTGTCTGCGATAGCGGCACTCCAAGTATAGTAGTTACCGTAACTATATATGCCCGCATTAGTAATATTATTCTTGGCGGAGCCGGTAGTAGGGTTTTGTGGGCGGTCTAATATGGTAGTGGGAGTATTTACATTATTATAGCGTGGGAATCTGTATTCTGCATTATTAGTTCCGATATTGATGGTACCATCACTACCATCAGTGCTATACAAGCTGTTTGCGGTGGTGTCGTATATATTCCAGGGGGCTTCTGGGTCTGCAAGACCAGAAAAGTTGCCGTAGATAGTAGATGTCCCATAGCCTTGCGCCAATAACCCATCAGAATTATGAGAAGCTGTGTTTTCTAGCCTTAGGTTTTCTATCATCCAACAGTTTCCGTCGGCGAGTTTAGCTACAGCATAAGTCTCATTGTCGCGCTGATCGGTTAGAGCGGTAACGGCACCGCTAGCTAGACTGCTACAACCAGTCCAATTTTGAATACTACCAGCAGATTTCACCCAAATGGCATAGAGAGCTAGACCGTTATTATTGTTGACAAATTGCCCTTGAGAGAAGGAGATATCTTCATTTGGACCGTAGAGGTGAACATTGTTGTTTGCGGCATAGTCATAAGCATCACTCCAACCGGCGAAGCCATAACCTTCACGACTAAAGTTGGAGGCAAGAAGTGTAGCAGAGGTGTCCGAGATGGAAATAGATTGTTGTCCCATAGTGCCTATCACATTGCCGCCGTTCGGGTTATAACAAATTTTTCCGGAGGGACAATCTATAGGCTGGAGTGGGATTTCGGAAGCTGGGTGGACGAGAGTGTATTTCACTTGGCCGGTGTAGGTGCCGGCGGGTTGGTTGGCAGAGATGAGAGCTGCGTAGGTAGTGGTGAGTTTAGCGCCGCCTGTGGTGTTGGTCATATCGGTAGAAGTGTTTTTGTGGGCTACTTTAGTGTAGGTATTTGGAACTGAGTGATAGTTCTCAAAACTATTGTCTAGGGCAATAGCATTAGTCCCCGTGGTGTCACCAGAATCCTGAGTAATAGCTAGTTTCATGGCCCAGTTGGATGTATTTCCGCTATCAGCTGTGCCCGTAACAATATCATAAGTACTACCGAGCGTGGAACTAGTTAGTACTGTCTTGCCAAACTCGTTATCCGTGTAACCTACCGCGTAAATAGCAAATCCTTCTGTATCATTACAAAAAGCATGAAGTGTAGTAATGCCTATGTTCTGAGTGTATGAGTTATTTTGGACGTTGACATTATGAGTGTTCATACCGGTGCCAGACATGGTGCAAGAGGTTGGAACGGTGATGTTTATTTGATCAATTACAGAATTATCGGCAGAGACTCGATTTGATGATAAAAAAGCCACAATAACTATAGTGCTACTAATAGTTGCTAGACTGAGCAAGGAGGTTTTATTCATGATTATGCCCTTATTGTATGTTGTATATTACATATAATATCATAATAATTATGCTTTGTGTGAATTTTTTATGGTTTTTGCAAAAGAACCAATAATTGAATAACGTGGATAGTTTTACTACAAAAGCGGTTTGGGTGTGTCCGATTGCTTCTCTGAAAGCGCTTATCGTTGCCCCTGTTTGACGGGCGTGGTATAATGGCGGCAATATTAGCGAAGGAGTTATTTTGAACAAAGTAAAAAAGAATCTGCAAAGGTTGGTGCATTTCTTTTTGGCATCATTGCTTGCAGTCGGTAGCTTACCGTTAAACACAATCAATACTTATGCGGCTGATGATGAGCCATCTACTGGCGTTGTTGAAAGCTCGACTGACGCACCAGCACACGAAAAAACGCTTACGCCTAACGATGATGGTACATATACGGTTACCCTCAGTGTAACTGGTAAGGCGTCGTCGTCAACTATTCAGGATGTCACGAAATCCAATGTAGTTTTACTGATCGATACATCTAGTAGTATGGTGAACAATCGTGCTACAGGTTATAATGGCACCAGGCTTGAAGCTGAAAAGAATGCTCTCACTAAAGATGATGGTATTATTGATAAACTCCTTGCTAATAACACGGCTGATAATCCCGACATTATTGAATTGTACGGGATAAACTTTGGTACCGGTGCTTCGACGACTTGGGATTGGTCGACTAATGGGAATTCCATTAAAAGCGCCATTAATGGTCTGACTACCAATACTGGTACTAACTGGGAAGAAGCGTTGATTTTGGCTAAGCAGGCCGCTGATGCTAAGCATGCGACAGAGCCAGATGAAAACACTTATGTTATTTTCATGACTGACGGCGAGCCAACGACTCATTATAATGACCACACTGTTAATACTAACTTTGGTCAAGAATGGGGACATGCCAATGATGATGCTCGCGGAATTGTCACTGCGGGGTACACCTTCTATGGAATCTTTACTTTTGGTTCTGGTAATAGTAGCAGTTATCTGAAAAGCTTAGTTAACTATGCGTATACTGGCAGTGGTACGTATAATTCATCGCTTTCATCAGATTATGCACAGTATTTTTACGATGCTACTGATACCCAGGCGCTTATCCAGGCTCTAGAAGCTATTGTCAATGAGATAACCTCAAGTGTTGGTTATACCAATATTGCTATGACGGATGGTCTGACAGATCTTACTTCGTCAATGAAAGTTGATGGAAAGATTTCTAATCTAACTTATACTCGTAGCGGTGGGAGTTATGGTTCTGGTACTGTTTGGACTGATGCACCAAAAGCAACCACGACAAATGGCACCGTTAATTGGAATCTCGGTGAGAATGTACTCGAAGACGGCGTAACTTATTCGGTTTCGTTTGTAGTTTGGCCGTCTCAGGAATCTTACGATCTTGTGGCGGACCTCAACAATGGCAAAAAATCCTATGACGAATTAACCGCTTCGCAAAAGACTTCTATTATTAAAAACACTGATGGTTCATATACTCTTAAAACAAATACTGATTTTCCAACACTGACTTATTCTACCATCACTACTACGACTAGTAATACTGGTACTGAAACGGTGGTTTCTGAGCCAACGACTATTGATATCGAAAATCCAAAACCAGTCGGGTTAGCAAATGAAAAACTGACTCTCGAAAAGAAGTGGGAAGACACTTTGGACCCGTCGCAACGAGAAGAGGTTAATGGTGAGGTTGTACTTGATTTTTATAGAGATGGCAAGCCTTATGAACAGGATATTCATCTCACCGAAGGCAATAACTGGAAATTAAATGATTATATTTCTATTGCGCCTGGCATAATGATTAGCAACACTTCTGCTAATTACAACGCTTTGAAGGCGGGTCATACCGAATACTCTTTTGATGGCAAGACTTATATTATTCTTGAAACTGGCCACGATTACTACTTTGCAGAAGAAGATATTAATTCGCACTTTGAATTGACGAACTATATTTATCACCCGATGCTGGTTGATAATGAATTGAAAAATGTCTTTTTCACCCGCGACGCTTCTGGTAATATTACTGGTATCGAGGAGTTTAAGACCATGGACTCCGTTTCCGCTACGAACACTTTGAAAGGAGGTATCAATATTGAAAAGAAAGTTGTTGATAAAAATGGCAACTTGATTGATACTGGTGATTCGTTCATAATTACTGCTCATCTTGTGGGTACCGATGCAAAACCGTACAGCTATGATTATCGTATTTATTACGGTGAGAAGAATCCGGAATACAAGTTGCATATTGTATATAACGATGATGGTTCTGTGAGATATAGTCGTTCTGAACATATTTACGGAACTGGCACGCTTACTGAAACTTTATATATTGGTGATGTTATTCGTATTGTGAATGTGGAATCTGGTGTAGAATATTATGTCGAAGAAGCCGCCAAGGATGGATACGATTTGAATCCCGTAATTTCTTACGAAGAACAATACGGCGACGAAAACAATACTACTCCTTCGGCTGGAACAACCGATGGTTACTACGTAGTCTCTGGTAATACCGCTTCTAATGTAACTGTTACTAATAAGTTTCTTGATGAAAAAACTAAAGTTGATTTTGAAAAAAACTGGTATGACGAGGATGGCAATGTGCTAAGTGGCGAAGATCTTCCTGGCAGTATCACTATTGAATTGTTTAAGAAAGGGGCTGATGGTGAAACTGTTTCAACCGGTAAAACCAAGCAAGTTACCGCTGACACTGACTGGAAGGGCTCGTTTACTGATTTGCCAAAATATGATAATGGTGTAGAAATCGCTTACTCAGTTCAGGAAAGTGCCATTGAGGGTGCTACGTATGACAATCAGCGAGAAGCTTTCTTTGAATTTGATACCGTGGAAAACAACGGTAAGCGTGCTGTCCTAGGCAGATGGAAGGTTATAACTTTTGAGGATTATGTTCTTCAAAACAAATGGACTCCAGCTACTGAAAGCGTGACTGGTCGTACGAGCTTTAACATTGTGAAGGTAGATAAAACGACTGGTGAACCGCTTTCGGGTGTTACTTTCGAGCTCAAGCTGAAGAATGGTGCTACAGTTACGGCAACTACTAACACTGAAGGTAAAGCTACTTTTAGCAACTTGGACTCTGGTGAGTACACTCTTAAAGAGACGAGTGCGCCAGAGGGATATAAACTTATTTCGGCCGAGCCAAGCATTAACATTACAAGCATCAAAAAGCTAAATAATGTTGATCTGGATAATCTGAAGAACTTCTATGAATATGTCTTTTCGTTTAGTGTTTCTTCGCAAGTAGATGGGTATGAATATGATGTTGATAGCCGTACATTTACGGTCAAAAATGAGCCTGTTCCTTACGGTGATATTATTGCGTCTAAGGTTTGGGATGATGATGGGGATCGTGATGGTCTTAGAAAGAACTATGCAAATCACTATGTAGCAGTAAAGAACAATAACGGCAAGTACGTAGCGTACGAAAAGCTGATGCTTGAGAATAAGGATGATTATAAGTTTACGCATTTACCATTGAAAACTGCAGATGGCGAAGATATAAGTTATACAATCGTCGAGGCATCAACGTGTAGTGGTTCGGGAAAATCAGTGAAGTGTACTGAATTTGATGGCGATGATGATTATATGGTAACAATTGAAGATGGCGTAATTACTAACGCGCACGAGCCAGAGTTGTATAATGAAACGGGTGATTTAACTGTAAAGAAACTTTGGGCGGGAGTTGGTAATGATTTGGCGAGACCGGGTTCGGTGACTGTGGAATTGTTGGCGAATGGTGACGTGATTGACACGGCTGATATTGTGGCTGGGCAGAATAATAAGTGGAGCCATACGTTTACTGGGCTTTACCTAAATGAAGGTGGTGAGCCAATTCAATATTCGGTGCAAGAATCGGCGATTGGCAAAACTGGATTCGAGGAGAATAGTAGTATCATTATTGTGTATGCGGCTGATGGCGAAACAATTGATGGAAAATGGGAAAAGAATGAATCTGGGTTTGAGGTGACTAACACTTGGACTAAGGCAACTGATAAAATTGAATATAATGGCGCAAATAAGTTCTATATCAAAAAGGTTGATGAAAACTACGAACCAATGGAAGGCGTAACCTTTGCGGTTGAAGGGGCTACTGATAGGCAAACTGATACGAAGGGTATGACATCTAAGAGTGTGCCAGTATCCACCAGTAAAAAAGAAGAAAGCTTTGAATTTGTAGTAAGTGAGAAAGAGACTTTGGAAGGTTACGATTTGGTAGAAGGCTCGGCGACTGTGGCAGTAACCTGTACGAGTAAGCTTACGCGAGTGGATGAGGCAACACTAACTAATACGTACACGAAGACTTGTAACTTCGAGAAGGGTGGTAGCAGTGAATATGTATGGAATAGTGACACCAAGACGATGGTGGTAACAAATTATCGAAGTTTAGCGGCGTCGCTTGTAATACGCAAGGAAATTAGTGGTGTGACTGGTGCGGCTTTACGCGAGAATAATTTGAAGTTTACTTTGACTGGGCCGGAAGATTTTGGGGCAAAAGAGATTTCATTTAGTGAATTCACGAAGATAGAGGATGGTGTGTATGAATATAATTTGACTGGCAAAATTCCAACTGGTGAGTATAAGGTAGTGGAGTCGGGCGCAGAGTTTGAAGGATTACTGACCTTGACGGTAACAGGTGATAATGATAAAGCTTTAATGGTAGCCAAAGATGACGAGGTAGAATTTACGATTAAGAATAGCTATGAGAAGATTCGTGATGTACATTATAAGGTAGCCAAGATTTGGGAAGATGATGGTGATCGTGATGGGTTGAGACCTGATGAGCTAGAAATAACACTGCTTCGAGATGGTGCTATATATCGTAATGTTGTGTTGACGGCAGATGATTGGGCATATGAATGGACGGACTTACCGAGAGCGGGAGAAGATGCAACTGAGTATGTCTACACTGTAGTCGAAGAAGATTTGAGTAATTACGATTCGGATGGCGGAAAGATGGTGGATGGAGTATTTACATTTACAAACACGCATGAACCAGAGTTAATCAAAGAAGATGACGAGGATCCAGATAACGACGGTAAATTAAAAGTTGAAAAAACTTGGGATGATGAGGATAATTTAGGAAATACAAGACCGGCAAGTATTACGGTAGAATTATTGGCTGATGATGAGGTAATTGAGGTTGTTGATATTCTGCCTGATGAGTACGGAAACTGGGAATATGAATTTGAGGGGTTGTATAAGTATGACGACGGTGTAGAGATTGAATACGTGATTAATGAAATAGTCGTAGAAAACTATGATACATTGTACGAGCAGAATGGCTATGACTTTGTAATTCGCAATTCAATTACGGACCCGTGTTTAATTGGTGGGTGTGGTGGTGATATTATCCCACCAGAAATACCTGAAACGCCAGAGACTGGCAAGTTTACGACTGAGCGCGGTGGTAGGGGTGGAGCTATTGACAATGCTTGGGTGATAGCTACGATGGGAACCATGGCTATTATGTCCATGGCTGGCGCGGTAGTGTTTGCAAAGAGACGAAAATAGTATTTTAGATATAGCCTAAAGTCCTGGTGGGAGGATTTTGGGCTTATCTGGGTTCTTAGGATAAGCTTAATTGACTTTTTTGGCAATTTTGTGTATAATATATATAGATAATATATATTATCGTGGAGTATTATGACGAAAAACAATGCGAGTGGTTTTGCGAACGGCGAAACCGTATTGCCGGTTTATATGACGACACCGGTTGTTACCCCCAGTAAAGCCAAGATTATGAGATTGGCTTCTTTTGGTGCATTGAAAAGATTATTTGACTTGGTGACGTCGGGCGTGCTCCTGGTGGGACTATCGCCCTTGTTTATAATTGTGGCTTTGGCGATAAAGATTGACAGCCCTGGGCCAGTTTTTTTTCGACAGAAGCGTACTGGTAAGAAGGGCAAAGAGTTTGAAATGTTGAAATTCCGCAGTATGGTGGCGGATAACGACATGAGAGATGTGTCGTGTGACGATAAATACACGAGGCTGGGCGAGAAATTGCGTAAATCCTCGGTGGATGAGTTACCACAGCTTATAAATGTGTTTAAGGGACAAATGTCATTCATTGGGCCGCGTCCGTGGGTGCCAGAATATTGGGAAAATATGAATGAAAAGGAACGAGAACGGGCGAAGGTGAGACCGGGTATAACGGGTCTTGCGGCGGCGAAGGGCCGGAATGGCTTGAATGTGTTTGAGAAGATTGGCTATGATTTGGAATATGTGCGGAATTATTCGCTCGGTCAGGATGTGAAAGTGGTGTTTTTGACGGTAAAAACGGTGTTGTCCCGTAAAGAGGCTGATGCCGGCAAGGCGCGTGTCCATAATGATATTAAGGATTTGAAGAGGGAAAATGGGAAAAACAAAAAATAAACCATTGGTCAGCATTGTGACGCCAGTACATAATGGTGAAACTTTTTTTGCTGAGACAATAAAGACGGTTTGCGAGCAGAGTTACCAAAACTGGGAATGGATTATCGTGGACGATAATTCAGAAGATGGAACAGTTGATATCATCAATAAAGCCATCAAGGAACAGGGTGATAGAATTAAGTTGGTTAGATTAGAACAAAATGGTGGTGCAGCGAAGGCACGTAATGCAGGGATGAAAGCGGCAAAAGGCGACTATCTGTGCTTTTTAGATGCTGATGATTTGTGGGCTAAAGATAAAATAAAGGAGCAAATAAAGTTTACAAAAGAAGGTGATTTTGCTTTTTCGTTTACTGGATACGAATTTGCGGATGAAAAAGGAAAGCCGAACGGTAAAATTGTCAGAGTGCCAAATAAGATTACCTACAAGCAAGCACTGAAGAATACGACGATATGGACCAGTACGGTGATGTTTGACATGACGAAGTTATCAAAAGATGACGTATCAATGCCGGACGTGAAAAGGGGTCAGGATACGGCGACTTGGTGGAAAGTGCTCAAAAAGATTGATTATGCTTATGGTCTTGACGAGGTATTGTCGTACTATCGGCGTTCTGCCGGATCTCTGTCCGCGAATAAAATAACGGCTTTGAAACGAACCTGGAATCTATATCGTAACGTGGAACACTTTGGGTTTTGGAAGAGTGCTTATTGTTTTGTGATCTACTGTTTTAATGCGGTGAAGAGGAGAGTTTAAATGCTCGATGTAGTTAAAAGGATGGGAAAAGGTACTTTTGCGGCGGTTACGCGTATTTCGCCGAGCGTCAGTTCTAGGTTGCTGTTTTTGATGCGAACGCATAAATGGCCAAATTTGAAAACGCCACAAAGTTTCAATGAGAAAACTACTTGGTTGAAACTAAACGATTACAATAACAATGACTTAGTTTCGCAATGCGCAGATAAATATGCGGTACGCAGTTTTGTAGAGAAGAGAGGTTGCAAGGAAATCTTAAATGAACTATATGGAGTATATGATGATTTCGCTGAAATAGATTTCAATAAATTACCGAAAGAATATGTTTTGAAATGTACACATGGATGCGCTTATAATATTATTGTAGATAGGCGGAACCCGTTGGATATTGAAACCGCACGCAAGAAAATAAGAAAGTGGCAAAAAGAAAAGTACGGTTACGCTACGACCGAACTTCAATACGTCAAGATTAAGCCTAGAATAATTGCAGAAAAATACTTATGTGATAAAAATGGTAAGATGCCGCTTGACTATAAGTTCTATTGTATGGATGGCGAAGCAAAATGTGTTTTGGTTTGTTCGGAGCGTGATGATAAATTGAGATTAAGTTATTATGATTTAGACTGGAATAGGTTGCCTTACGAAAAAGAATCTTGGAGCTCAAAAAAAGATATCGATAAACCTAAAAATCTTAAAAAGATGGTGGAATATGCGGCGAAACTATCGAAAGGATTTCCGTTTGTAAGAGTGGATTTATATAATGATAATGGAAAAATAATTTTCGGCGAGTTGACTTTTACGCCTGCTTGTTCGTGTGCCCCTTATTATAGCAAGGAAGGCGAAAAACAATTAGGAAAAATGCTGGAGCTTAGAAATGAAGAATAACAAAAGTGATTCTAATACTGATGGCAAAATAGTTGTCCTCCACGTTTTAGACAATTTGGACTATGGTGGCATCCAGTCGTTTTTATTGAATATTTATAATAAAATAGAAAGATAAAAAATAAACTTTTAATTTTTTTTAAAATATAAAGGTGTGTATGAAAAAAAATTTTTTAAAATATGATAAAGAATTTATTATATTCCCAATATAAAAGATGTCGGATATTTAAAATATGTAAAAGGTCTCAAAAACTTCCTGAAGGAACATCGTAATTATAGCAATGTTCATATTCATTATTCTCAACTAACTGGTCTTATATCCATGATTGCTCATCAACAAGGAATCAAAAACATTATATCTCATTCGCATAGCGCTTCAATGCAATCGAAAGGAAAAACTGCTTTGGTGAAAAAAATATTCCAGCTTGGTGTGGGTTTGTTCCCGAATTACTACATGGCGTGTTCTAAAGAAGCAGCAAAATTCTTATTTCGCGGAAAAGCCGGTAAGGCGATGATTTTGAAAAATGGGGTAGATTTGAAGCAATATAAATATGACGAAAAAGAAAGAATTATAATCAGAAAAGAGTTGAGGGTTGCAAAAAACGATATTGTGATTGGTCATATTGGAAGAATGGATGCAGTAAAAAATCAAGCTTTCTTGATTGAGGTACTCCAAGAATTAAATCAGAAGAATAATAATTATCGTTTAATATTGATTGGCGATGGTTCGGAAAAGAAAAAATTAGAAGAGCTTGCAAAGAAATCCGGCACTAATGACAGAATTACGTTTTTGGGTAACAAAAAGGATAGCAGTCGCTATTATAATGCAATGGACGTTTTTGTTTTTCCTTCCAAATCGGAAGGGCTTGGCATTGCGTTGATTGAGGCACAGGCAAATGGGCTAAAATGTTTCGCTAGCACAGCTGTGCCGCGGGACGCTAACGCGACGAAGACTGTGACTTTTATATCGCTGGAGAAAACTGCTGCTGAATGGGCGAACATTATAGATGAAGTAACACTGGGGCGTTTTGATGGTCAAGAATTGATAAAAGAAAAAGGATACGATATAAGTGATTCGGCGAGAAGGCTACAAGTTTTTTATGAATCAATTAATCAATCGGAAGAGGCGAAATGAAAAAAGTATTACAGTACGTCCCTTCGTATAGTTATGGTGGCATAGAGTCGTTTACCTATGAGATAAACGAATGTTTGAAAGATCAATATAAGTTTTATTATCTTGTCGAAAAAGACGTTGATGAAAAAACTGCGAAGAAAATTGAAGCTCTTGATGGTGAAATAATTAGAATTCCTAATATGACGAAAGAGAGTTTTCGGGGATACGTCGGAGCGGTACGTAAGTTATTCCGTTCACAGAAGTTTGATGCTGTGCATGTACATGATTGCAATAATCGGTTTCTGGTGACTTTGGTGGCAAAATTACATGGTGTAAAGTGTAGAGTTTATCATGTGCATAGTAAAGATATTGGTGGTAGTTTGATAGCTAGGACTGTGAAGAAGATTGGTATAAAACTAAATGTTTGGTTTTCAACGATATGTCTAGCCTGTTCTGAGGAGGCGGCGAAAGCAAAAAAGATTCGTAGATATAAGACTATAAATAATTGCATTTCGGCGGACGATTTCCGATACAATAAGCATCGTGGCGATGAAATTCGAAAAAAATACAAAGTTACTCAAGACGATGTATTGTTATTGTTTGTGGGGCGGGTAGAAAAAGTGAAAAATGTTGGGTTTTTGCTGGAGGTGTTAAAAAAGGTGCCTACAGAAAAAAGAAATAGTTTTGTGTTGCTTATTATCGGAGACGGTACCGAAATGTCGAAGATAAAGAAGGCGGCTAAAAGTATTGATGGAGCTAGAATTATTTTCGCGGGTAGGCAGGAAGGATTGGCTGATTATTATTCCGCGAGTGATTATTTGTGTTTGCCTTCTCTTGCGGAAGGGTTTCCAATTACACTTTTGGAGGCTCAGGCGAATGGGTTAAATTGTCTAGCTAGTGTAAATGTGCCAAATGTGGTAAACTTAAATAAACGTGTGCGTTTTTTGCGGATTGGCGAAGAAGGGATAGGTGATTGGGTCGATGCTTTATTAAATACTGCAAAAAGCTCACAACAGGAGAGATTGGGGGGTGTGGAGTTAATAAAAGATTTGAAATATGATTCCGGCTCAACAGCAAAGGAGGTGGGTAAGATTTATGAAGGAACAAAATGATTAATTTCGATTTAATATATGTTTTGCTCTCTGCGGTTTTGACGTTCTTCTTTCCGCTTTTTGCAATTCCAGTTAATCTACTTGGAGTAGTTTTCTTTAAAAAGACCAGGAAAGCTTCAATTATCTTACTCGCCTTGTCGTTTGCGTTGGTGGCGTATGCGTGGAATCCTCCAGTGGCGGCGGACTTGTATCGGCACCATGCGGAAATGTCAGTATTGAGGAATTACGATTTTGCTCGTTTAATTGAATATTCTTTTAGGGAACTAAATTTCTTACAAGTGTTTACGGAATTTCTGGTATCAAAAACGGGCAATTATGATTTGTTGCAACTTATAATAACATTCATAGGTTATTATGAAATCTTTTGGATGATTTGCAATTATGCGGAAAAGAAGGAAATACGTAATACGGTAATTGGACTAGCATTAATACTCGTGATTGTCTCGTTAAGATTTATTGATTTTGCCAGTGGTCTGTGGTTCTTCTTTGCGATTATTAATCTCGTGTTAGGATTGTATTTAAGGCATTTTAGGAATACAAAGAAGTTACATTGGTTGTTTTATGTGCTTGCATTACTTAGTCACGTAAGTGTTCTGTTTATCTTGGTGGTAGTATTGCTGTCCGAAGTTTTGAAATCATTCAAAAAAGCTTCGTGGGTAAGTTTGGTTATATTATTTGTTGCCTTTTCGACTATCGGTTTTATTTTGAATTATCTTTGTACGCATTTTGACTTTTATTTCTTGACGGTGTTACAGAAAATGTATCAATCGTATTTTGTGGGGAGTAGATTTAGTGGCATTGTACTAGGCTGGAATCTTTACTTGGCTTTGATAAATATTGCGTTTGGCGTTCTTGTGACGGTAATAATTAGACGTACCGAAAAAACGGAATACAATAGCTTGATATTGTTGGTATCAGCTTCGGTGCTGGCGTTAATACTGCAATCTGGTATATTTACGAGATTTGCTATAATGGTTTTATTCATGTCCTTGATGCCTTTAATGGAGATCGTGAATGCAAAACAGCTTAGTCGGAAGAAGCTATTGGTTGCTATATGCTTCTGTTTGGTGGCTGGATTGAATGTTTATAGACAGATAGAACAAATTGCGGAGTATAAATTAATTAGTTCCACAGTGGATTCCTATTTTGAGGAAGGAGATATATAATGAAAAATGGAGTAAAAAAAGACGTATTGGTAAGTGTCGTAATTCCCACGCATGGGCGATTGGATACGCTTGGACGAGCAATCGAGAGCGCAAAAGGCCAAACTCATAAAAACATCGAAATAATTGTTGTGGACGATAATAGTGACGACTTAGAATTAAGAGAACGCATTTCGGAGTTAGTCAAACAATATAAAGGGGTGAGGCTAATCTTAAATCAAGAAGTGATGGGCGGAAGCAATTCTCGTAATCACGGTATAAAAGAAGCCAAGGGCGAGTTTATCGCGTTTTTAGATGATGATGATGAGTTTTTGCCAGAAAAAATCGAGAAGCAATATGCTTTGTACAAAAAATTGCAGGGTAAAAAAGTTGGCATGATTTATTGCTATGCTAACTTTATTGTAAATAATGGCAAAAAAAAGTTTGTTAAAAAAGTTGACTTCGAGGGGTTGCCGTTAAAGGAACATTTAATTTCTTGTATTGCGGCGACATCGTGGTGGTTTTGTCCTAAGGCAGTTTTGCTTGACATTGGTGGCTTTACCGACGTGAGCAGCCATCAAGATGCAATGACTCTATATAAAATGATGCTTGCTGGTTATGAAGTGTATCGAGTGCCAGAAGTTTTGCTTAATTATTATTTGCATGTCGGTGCTGGCATTACAGAACATTCTAATAAGTGGGTGGATGTTGATCGTGAATACATGAAGCAGTATGAAAAGAACAGTAAAATGTTTAGCAAGAAAGATAATAGACAAATAAGATATAGCTTTTATCGTAGGATGGCTTCTTTTGACTACGTACTAGGGAATAAGAAAAAACTTTTTAGCGAAACGCGTAAAATGATAGGGCTATATCCTTTTCGAATGGATACTGTAAAAGCAATTGTAAAGTGCTGCTTGGTAGTATCGAAAGGTAAGAAATAGTGGCAACTAGAACAAAAAATGTAACTAGAAACTTGATTTCTGGCTTGTTTAACAAGTTGGTCCACCTTGTTTTTCCGTTTATTATTCGTTCTGTGACTATCCAGGTGCTAGGTGCAGAATATTTAGGATTGGGTAGCCTTTTTACTTCGATTCTGCAAGTTTTAAATTTAGCAGAAATGGGTTTTAGCAATGCTGTTGTTTATAATATGTATAAACCGATTGCGGAAAAAGACAAAACAACTATTTGTGCACTTTTGAATTTTTATAAAAAGATTTATCGGATAATTGGTTTGGTGATAATGGTGATAGGTTTAGTCTTGATGCCGTTTTTGCCGCATTTGATTGACGGCAATGTGCCAGATGGTGCGAATATATACATATTATATGGGATTTATTTGCTTAATACCGTGTCGACTTATTTCTTGTTTGCTTATAAGAGTGCTTTGGTGAATGCGCATCAGCGTAATGATATTATAAACAACATGCTTGCGCTGACGAGCTTGATACAGTTTGTGGCGCAAATTGTTGTTTTACTAGTGTTTAAGAATTACTATGTATATATAATAGTACAGTGTTTTACTTCGATACTGAATAATCTTTTGGTGGCTTATATCGCCAAGAAAAAGTATCCAGAATATGTTTGTGATGGGGAGGTTTCTAAGGAGCAGAAGAAGGATATCAAAAAGAGGGTAGCTGGGTTGATGATACAACGGGTCTGTGCGACTACGCGTAACTCCTTTGACAGCATTTTTATTTCCTCTATGATTGGATTAACTGCTGTTGCAATCTATTCTAATTATTATCAGATAATGGTAGCAATTATGGGTATTATGGGTATCGTATCCTCATCGATTACGGCCAGCGTGGGGAATAGTATTGTGACGGAAAGCGAGAAGAAAAACTATAATGATATGAACAAATTTAATTTCTTGTATATGTGGGTTTCTGGATGGTTGACGGTATGTCTAGCTTGTCTCTATCAACCACTTATGAAACTGTGGATGGGCGAAGAGAATATGTTTCCTTATGGTATAGTTGTTCTGTTTTGTATGTATTTCTATGCTCTTAGGATGGGCGATATTCGGGCGGTTTATTCTGATGCTAAAGGACTATGGTATGAAAATCGTTATCGAGCGATTGCGGAATCAATTGCTAATGTGGTGTTAAATCTGGTTTTGGGTTACTTTTTCGGCGTGGCTGGAATTATCGCTGGGACATTAATATCGTTACTGGTGATTAATTTTGGATACGGTTCCCAAATATTATTTAAGCATTATTTTGTAACACATAAAGTTTCGGAATATTTCTTGAGGCATGGTCTATACGCCATAGTGACATTGGTGATTTGCGCCGCGACGTATTTCGTTTGCTCATTTATTAACGTAGGGGGTATTCCGGAATTGATAATAAAGGGCGGGGTATGTGTTGTGTTGCCCAATGCTTTATATTATATGATTTACTGCAAGATGAGCATGTTTAAGGAAGCGAAGAGTTTTCTAAGAAGATTGGCGCCAGGGAAGATGATTAAAAGGCGCAAAGAATAGCTAATTATGCAAACGATTCTTTAATTGCAAATATGATTTTTCTATCTGTTTCTTCATCAATCTTTCGAACAAAAAGATATTCGGATTTTTTTATTTCATTTAAATCTGAGCATTTAAAAACATATGGATTACCTCTTCGCCAATCGATTAATCGCATTATCGATTTTGGATTATTATCATATTGGCTATAGAACAGATGTTTTCTAAACTTTGAATTGTCAACTATGGTTTGAAGGAATATTTCGTCACAACAGTTGCTGTTTGCAAATGTTTTTTTAATCCATCGCTCCTTTTCGATAATGAAACGCGCTAAATCATCAGTTATGCTGAACCAGTTTGTCCCTTTTTGAAAATTAATTTGCCTATTTCTGTGCACATGTAATAGTTTCCGTGTATTTATTGCTATTTTATTTACAATGCGTAAAAAGAGCGGCCCTTTTCTGTTGAGTTTTTCTTGAAATGGATAATAATAACGTACTCTTTCTTCGTATGAGAAAGATGGAGATTGGAATCTAATGAATTCTTTACCCAGATTATTGTCGAAAAAATTATGGATATAGTTTTGTGTTTTGATGGGAAGATCTTGCCCTGATAATAAATGGTAGTAAGCATAATGGCCATGCCTGGTGGCCTCTTTGATTAACAAGAGTTCGGCATTGATTACGCTATAACTGCCCCATGATACTTTTGTGCGTGGCGCAAAAAAGACATTGCTTTTGCGCGCGAGCCTTTTTATATCTTCTTCGCTAAAGTTATTCTGTTTTTTATCCATGTGAATAAAGATGTCATTGTACGGGTTGTCGAGCATCTGTATTAATGTTTGAAAAACAAGATCGTTTTTATGTGATAGAATAAGGTATGCGTGCCGGCTTTGGTTTTTTAGATTAATCTTAACACTCTCATCTGATTTGGCCATGTTGCATTATTATAATATGGCAGTGGGATTTCTACAAACTTGAGCATTATGAGGCAAGATAAATCTATGAAATAAGTGTAATGGTGTAGTTTTTGTGTTAGACGAGTGTTACAATATTGATATTACAACTAAAAGAAAAAGTGATTTTATAGTATCGAGGAAGAAATGAAAA
>JAUMXR010000042.1 GCA_030528995.1 Candidatus Saccharimonadota bacterium
GAGGTTTTCGCACCATAGTTGCAACGCTCTTAAACTGGTTTCATTCCTGGTATCTTCCCCATCCCGTTAAAGTTCGAAAAGACAACTATCTTGCCAATGCTACCGCCAAAGCCAAAATGTGGACTATGATGGTAAACCACGCCAATTTTGCCGACCATGTGATTTGCCCATCGCATCATTTTGCCAAAAAACTAAAGCATTACGGCGTCAAGCACCAAATTCATATTGTTCCAAACGGCTACCCCGATGCTAATTTTCCATCCAATCCACCCCGTAAGCAATTACTTCCAAATGAAACTTTACGAATTATTTGGCATTCGCGTCTTTCTGGCGAAAAGCGCATTATGCCATTTTTGGAGGCTTTAGTGCAAGTTGACGGCAAATATCATCTCAATGTTTATGGTGGTGGCCAAGACTTAAAACGCGCTCAGCGATTTTCACAGCGCCACAACTTAAATGTTACTTTTCACGGCAACACCCCGTTCAAAAAGGTCCAAGCCGCTATCCAGAATTCGCATCTAGATGTTTTGGCTTCTTATAATTTTGACAACTACCCTCTTACTTTAGTTGAAGCCGAAGCCTGTGGCGTGCCATGCTTCATCTGCGACCCAGACATGCGAGAAATTATCCCAGACGGCAGCTATATCCTCAGTAAATCCGAATCGTCGACCGACATGGCGAAGATTATCGGTGGCCTCATCAGTCATCCCAACCGCATCGCCAAAATGTCCGAAACTATGCTCGAACATCGTCATGAAGTTCTCATCAGCACCCGCGTCAATTCCCTCCTCGACATCTTTAATCGCTACATGAAACACTAGCGCCACTAGTATACTTGCCAGTTCCCTTTTCCGATTATGAGTCCTGCGCGGCATTTAGTATTGAGTGCAACCTTAAACCCGAAATGATTGACTAATGTCTCCATATGTATTATAACGATTATATGTGGCAAGCTGGTTTATTCCTCAGTATATTTGGAGCGCTATTGATCGCGGCTGGTTTATGGACTAGAGCTGGACACGATAGCTTAATTTGGCGTCCATACCTGAAACCTAAAGGTGAAAACCGCAAAAACGAACTAAAAGTCATCGGCAACTGGGTTGCCTTTGTCGGTATCGGTCTGATTGTTTTAGGCATTATTCTGGCTGTGGTGCCACAATAATTTCACTATATGTTATAATGAACCCATGAGATATTTAGCCGATATATTGACTTTAACGCGCATCATTTTGTCGGCCGCTATGCTTTTCTTTTGTGTCATCCATAGCGCCGGTCCAGAACTAGCTTTTATTCTCTTTATTTGTGCCGAACTCACCGATGCTTTTGATGGCACTTGTGCTCGTAAATGGCCCTTTCCTAAGGACAAAACCCCAAAATACCGCAAGTACGCTGCCAAATTCGACATGTTCGCCGATGTGTTTCTAGCTGGCGCACAAATTCTCTTTGTAACCGTTCGTATCAACTGGCTCGTTGGGCTAATTGTCATCATCTATTATTTGGTTTCGGCTATTGGCGGCGATTTGTTGGTCTATGGCCGCATCCTTGGTCACCCAGACGATTGCACTAAGAATTCATTGGCTCAACGCAATTTCCCTCTCGCCAAAAGAATTATTCTCACGCGTCGTTATATTTACACCATTTGCCTTGGTATCGTTAATGCAATGATTCTATTCGCCACCAACTGGCCTCTACCGGTTAAAATCGGTCTCTTCGCTTTTGGCTGTTCCATTTTTATCTTCGCCTGGTTCTTCCTGCGCCAACGTCGCCACAATATCTCGCGCGATGCCGTTGATATCGAGCAAAAGCTCACTTCTTCTGCTAAAGCTAAGAACGCCAAGAAAACCAGACCCACTTCCAAATAATCGTTATAAAAATTACAACGTTATCTATGCAAACAGGGCGCCCACGCTCGCTTCGATAAACTTACTTGGATTATAAAGATTCATTCCGACAATTTTAGCAGCCATTTCGCCACTCCAGAACCCCATTGCGGAACATCCTGTTTTTTCTAAATCCACTGCCTTCACGATGCCGTTATGGGCGACCAACACTTGTCCGTTGTGTAGAGTCACGAGGCCAACCGGATAACTTAAGGTGAATTTATGCAAAATCTCAGCTACCTGAACCAGAGACGACGACATTAAAAGCATTTTTGGATAATACACCGCGCGGAATAATTTTTGTAATTGCGCTATTGACGCCATTATAACTATATTTTCGTTCATCAGCCATCTATCGGGGATATTATCAGCCAGTAAATCCACGCTATCCCGCGTAAGGAGCGTCATTTTTTCGGAGTTTTTCACCGCGCTCGCTACCGCCCGCCCAGTCACGGTATTACGTGACAAATCTCCAATTACCAAATTATAATCGCCTACCTCAAAAGCATCAATTAATGCTTGGCTTTCTGCAAAAGAGCCCGAATCCGTAGCAGGTACAAACTGGAAATTTGGCATTTCTGGCAGTTTCCCTTTAAGACTATCTGGTAAAACCAGCCTTACCTCTTCTACTGGGAAATTCCCCGCCATAAATTCCGCGACTTTGACTTCTGTTCGGAAGCTTCCGCCGTTCCCGCCAATGATACTTAATGTTCCCTGTTTACGTTCCGGAATATTCCACTTTAAATCCTCGTAGGGATTATTTTCTATTTTCTCAAAGAACTCCATTTTCTACACCTCTAATTCAATTGATACTGGGCAGTGATCGGACCCCAGCACATTTTCGTAAATCTCTGCTGATTTCAAATATAATTTCAGGCTCTCAGACACAAAGAAATAGTCAATCCTCCATCCCACATTATTTTCGCGCGCATGGCCCCAGTGTGACCACCAAGTATATCGCACCGCATCAGGGTGTAGAGTCCGAAAAGTATCTATCAAGCCAGCCGAAATCAAATTGGTAATTCCCTGCCGTTCTTCATCGGTAAAACCGGCCGAATGATGGTTGGTTTTTGGTCTTGCGATATCAATCTCTTCGTGTGCCGCATTGAAATCTCCGCACACGACCACCGGCTTCTCTTGCTCGAGCTCCTTCAAATACCGCAAAAACTCTTTGTCCCACTTCTCAGCTCGGAGACCCAGCCGCTCTAATTCGTTTTTGGAATTTGGGGTATAAACATTTACTAGGAAAAACTTTTCGAATTCTGCCGTGAGTACGCGCCCCTCGCTTAAGGGATCACCAAACCCATCCGCCATTACTACCTCAGTCGGCAAGCCGTATCGCACTGACAATGGTTTGATTTTAGTGAAAATCGCCGTTCCAGCATACCCCGGTCGTTCTGCAGAGTTCCAGATTTCCTCATATTCGGGCAAGTCTATCTCTGCCTGACCTTGCTTAGCCTTGGTTTCTTGTAAGCATAAAATATCTGGTTTCTCCTTGGCGATAAATTTCTGCAAGGCGCCTTTGCGAATCACGGCGCGTAGCCCATTCACATTCCACGAAAAGATTTTAGGCATATCTACCCCTTTCGATATCGCGTTTTTTTATAGTTTCGCGTTTGTCATATTTCTTCTTACCTTTACCCACAGCTATTACCAACTTAATATGTCGTGAACCACCCAGAAGTTTCACGGGGACAATTGTCGAACCGGCTACTTTCTCTCGCTCTAGGGTGGTAATCTGCTTCTTGGTCGCGAGTAACTTGATATTCTGTGCCGTATCGGCCCCAAGTGTCAAACCATATAGCCATAATTCCCCATTTCGAATGGTCACATAAGAACCCTTGAGCTGCACATGGTGATCTCGAATCAAACGCACCTCCGGTCCAGTTAAAACCATCCCCACGGTAAGTTCATCGCCCAAAATATAATCGAACCTCGCCTTTCGATTCACCGTCACTAAGTCCGACACTCTTTTTTTCTTCATGCCTCAATTATATCACACCTCAAAGTGACCAGTTAGCTAGCACACCTTTACTTTATCGCCCCCTACTAGCTCTCTCAGTTTCGTCACTAACTCTTCCGAAGCTTCCACCTTAAACGGCATCTTGAGTGGGCGTTTGGATTCACCCTCTTTTAACACCAACACTACCTCCTGAAAACCAAGATATAAATCCGCCAATCTACGGATAGCAGTTAGTTTTTCAGTATCCGAAGCGTCTTCGACTAGGATATATAATCTCTGTTTACGCGGATCTTTGGGTGGTTCTTTCAAGACACGTGGTGTATCTATAGTCGGAGTTTCGCTCCGCGCTTTCATTCCGCCCCCACCTCTGTTATAGACTCTTTCTGCCGACGAACGACCGCGGCCTCTGCCTCCCCCGGGCGCCGCTACTGGCGCTGCTAGTTTCGTTCCGGTCGATACATATGACTCCAATACTTCGTCAGAGACAAGTTCTACGGCTTCGGCTAGCAACTTCACGTCGGAGGTGATATTGCCATCCTTATCTGTAGCGTTTACCTTACCCTTCACGCGCACCACATTATCTACTTCCAGTTTCCCGCCACACTCCGCAAATACAGATGGGAAAACGATAAATTCTGTCTCGTCCGTCTTGTTTTCCATCTTGATAAAGGCCATTTTGTCGCCTTTTTTAGTTAGAATAGTTCTCACTGCTGTGATGATGCCGCCAATTGTGACGATTTTGTTATTATTCTCTGCTGTAATCATTGTAATCGGGTGAGTTTGTTCTTCAAAATAGGTGTCGTACTTATCTAGCGGATGTGCTGACAGATATAGCCCCATCAAATCGCGCTCCCACAAGAGTTGCTCTTTTTCCGGATGCTGGACTGGCGCTGGCTTGATTTCCACCTCTGGCACTGCTCCAGCTTCCCCCATCATGCCGAAGAGGTCCGTCTGCCCCGAACCGACATCTTTTTGAACTTTCGCTCCATAAGCCTGAATCGCCTCGAGATTAAATAATAAATCTGATCTCGAATAACCAAATCTGTCAAATGCTCCGGTCTTAATGGCGCTTTCCCAAGCTTTTTTGTTGAATTTGGTCGAATCTACGCGCTTTGCAAAATCACAAATCGATTTAAACGGCCCGTTTTTGTCGCGCTCCGGTATTACGATATCCTCAATTAACGCTTTGCCCATTCCCTTAATTCCGGAAAGCCCAAACCGAATCGTATTTTCGCCACCCACAATACCGAAGTCTCCGTAAGATTGGTTGATATCTGGACCAAGCACTTTTATGCCCATTCGCTTACATTCTGCAATTTCGATTGCCAGCCGGTCCGTCCAGCGCATATCAGCTGTCATCAGAGCTGCCATAAACGCATCGGGGTAATGCGCCTTGAGATACGCCGTCCAGTATGCCACTAGAGCATAACACGCAGCGTGTGACTTGTTAAAGCAGTAGTTTGCGAAATCCAGTAGCTGCGACCAAAATGTCTCTGCGATTTCCTCGGTGGCACCACCAATCTTTACCGCCCCCT
>JAUMXR010000043.1 GCA_030528995.1 Candidatus Saccharimonadota bacterium
ATCCTTGGTCTTCTCATTGAATGGATTAATGAAATCCATCATATTGAGACCCCACTGACCGAGCGTAGAACCAACCGGAGGTCCAGCCGTAGCACGTCCTGCCGGAATTCGTAGTTTCAAATTCCCAATTACTTTCTTTTCTGCCATAAAATACCTTTCTAGTGCGTAACTATATTATTATATCACAATTGCTTAACTTGTAAAGCATCAAGCTCGACTGGAGTTTCGCGTCCAAACATGCTAACCATTACTTTAAGCTTGCCCTTGGCGGCATCAATCTCCGAAATTGAACCATCGAAGCCTTTGAAGGGTCCATCAGTGATTGAGACAACTTCGCCCACTTCATATTTAACGGAGAATTTCGGATCTTCTACGCCCATACGTTTCTTGATTTTGGCAATTTCCTTTTCTGATACAGGAGTTGGTTGGGTGCCAGTGCCAATAAAACCAGTTACGCCAGGAGTGTTGCGGATAATATACCAAGTTTCATCGGACAATTTCATGTCAACGAGTACATAACCCTGCAGAATCTTGCGGTCTACAATTTTACGCTTGCCGTTCTTAATCTCGATTTGCTTTTCTTTTGGTACAATTGCCTCAAAAATCTTGTCGGCCATTTCAACGGTATTTACACGTTGATTGATAGAATCGGCCACCTTATCTTCATAACCAGAGTATGTCGAAACTGCATACCAGGCTCTTGTGTCATCATATCTATTTACTGCCATTTATAACCTTTCTTATTTACTTAATATTAAACTAAATAGCCAAGTGAAGAACAAATCGAGTAGTGAGATAATCACTACGAACAACGCTGTATATATTATTACAGCAAGTACCATTTTCCAGGTAGCTTTACGATTTGGCCACCTAACTTGACGCAGTTCTCGCCATGAATCACGGAGATATCTACCAAGATAAACAAAAGGTCGAATCAAAATAAACGGCTTTTTGCCTTGTTTCTTGCCATCCGCAATTTGCTTCTCGGCTTTCTTTAATTCTTTTCGAGTTTTCTTTTCTTGTTTTTTGTCTTTTACGACAACTTTCTTGCGAGTAATTGCCGGCTCACTTTGCTCCGCCTTCTTGGCTGGACCATCGTTTGCTTTAATTCTGGTGATTTTCGCCATCTTACTCCTTTATGTGTATCAAAAAAGTCTGATACCAGACTATGTCAACATTTTACCTTGTTGACAAAGAATTGTCAACAGGTAAAATGTTGTTCGTCGGGCGTCGCCTCAAAAAATCTCAAACGAGTTTGAGATTTTTACTCGGCTCCTACGGTGAGCAAAGTATACTACTTCGGGAATAAATAGTCAAGATAGTCTTGCATCATTCTGGCGCCCGATATTACTGGTAAGAAAGCAGAAAGCTGCCGACGAATTACATATTCAAGGTCAAAATCATTATCCCAAGTCTTAATCGCATCTTCCATTTGCTGATACAGCATATCAAGCTCCTCCTCCTCATCAGCACCACTCACGTTAAAGTAGGCGTTGATCGAACCGTCGGCCACTCCGCCATCATGCGTAGAAATCAAAACATTCAAATTTGCCACATCTTTCATCCAAGAAGTCCCGCAAGCTTCCAAACCAACTATTGGCACGTTAATGGCTGTATTGGCGCCACAGGACAAACCGTAAGCCAATGTCTCATCGTAATCAGTTAAATAATGTACATGGTCACGCAGGTATTCGTCGCTATCTACTAGCTCAAGCAGCGCTCTGAGTTTACCCGACATTTCTTCGTCTCCCGCATGTACGCGACCAGCCAGAATGTAATGCGCACCCCTTTCTTCCAGAATATTACGTAGTCTTACCGGATTTCTAAACGGCATTTCCGGTCTCTTGTAATCCACAAATCGACGCTTGAAATCAAATACAAAATCTTCATCGCTAAAACGCAAGATTCTGCCATATTGATCCGGACGGTTCTTCAGTACTTTATTCAGAATCTCTCTACCTTCAGATTTAAACATGCGAATTTTGTCTGCCGTCAGGTTTTCTAAGCGCTCTTCAAAGTTCACGGTTGGCATAGTGTAGTTGTCAATAATCTCACTTGATTTATAATAATCCATGAGCGAAGGTAAAACCCAAGTATTCATATCAATACCATTAGTGATAGCCTTAAATTTCACCTTATTCCCAGCCAAATCACGATAATTCGCTACTCTTGCATGAAGCTTAGAAACGCCGGAGCGTAGCTCTGCAATCTCAATGGTAACAGAAGAAAGTTTTATGCGTCCTTCAGTAAACTTATCAGCCAACCATTTTTTGACGGCCAATGATTTTAGATTCGGGAAGACGAATTTATCAAATTGTTCACGGCTAAACTCTGCCTCTGCCGCCTGCACCAAAGTATGATTGGTATACAAAGTGTGCTTGCGAGTGTAAACTACTGCTTCGTAGAAATCCATTCCGTTACTAGCCAGTTCATCTAACCTTGCCAAAGCCGCGAAGAAAGTCGCTACTTCATTTAATTGCATGATAGCTGGTTTTAGCCCAACAAGTTTCAAGGCGGCATATCCACCAAACCCCAAAGAAACCTCCTGATACAAACGATGATCGGATCCGCTCATCCCAGAATAAAGTTCGCCAAAATTAGGCTCCGTTATTGAAATAATCCTCGTCGAATTAAATTTTTTCTCAATCACATCTAATTTGCAGAGCGTATTGCAACATTTCACATTCACCGAGTCAATATAATGAAAACCAAATTTCTTGTAATCAACTGGAATATGCTTGTCCGCCACCTGGCCATGTTGAATCTCCTGATGGACTTCATAAGGATAAAACGGTGTAATTAGCACAAAAGGAATCCCCATATCCTCAGCCACGCGCCTGGTGTCAGCGGCTAGAATGCCAAGTCCTCCACCTCCACGGATACCATTTTTCTGGTCGTAAAGCTCAATCGTCCAGTATGTATAAGGGCGTTCTGGCGATATGGCCTTGGTCAAATGATTGCGTTCTACTGCTTCATAAAAAAGGTCCACATCTTCAATGTTTTCCAACGGATGATAAAAATACTCTTCGTCATCGTTCATGCTTATGTTTATTTTACCACACAAAAAATCAAAATCAAATCGTAGCCAAAACAACCCAGAGCTTAATACCAAAACTCTTTAGGTAATTTATCGGCAATTCTTTGGTGAAAGTCCCAATCAAACCCCTCCAGGCGCTTAGGATTTTTGCTCTTGAAATACTTTTTACGGATTTCTTTCGCCGTCATTACTTCACCGGGTATTAAGCGATATTTTTTACCGAAGTTCAAGCCGCGCTTATAATTCTTGGGCGGGTAAACTGCCATTGGCAAGAAATCACAATTCATTTCCTTATCTTCATAAAGCTTTAGCGCCAACATCGACATAGTCGGAATAATATCTTCTTCCTTTTTGTAAACCTCTTCGTTTTTAAACACAGTAGCCTGACGAGTTGCTGAGGGGGCCACAAATACAACTCCGCCATTCTTCAGCCCATCATGCGAAATCTTGGTATAAATATCGCGAAACTCACGCTTAAGCCTAGAACCAGCCTCGTAAAGCGCCGTCCCCTCCTTTAAATCCATCTTTTTCCAAGTCGCTGGCGTAATGGTGGGTGTAATAATAATCCCAAGTCTCTTGATTCTATCGTAATTTGGCGCCAAAGACTCATACCATGGCAAATTGACTGGAAAATACATCGGTTTATCGCCCATAATATCAATTTTCATAGTTAGAATTCGAGCAATCTCGCCTAGCGAAGGGTGATTAAAACCGACCACGAGGCCATTGGGATTATCTTTTGGCATACCATTATAAGAACCCGGTGTAATTTTAGACAATTTCTTGACTAATTTTTTGCGTGCTGCCCGGATGTGTTTTTCTTCATCATTTTTGGGCCCAGTAGTAGTGAAGAAATAATTAATGGCAGCGTTGCAAATTTTGCCTACCGGCACCATCTCCTTACGGAGCTTTTCTGCCCCGAGTGTGGTTAATAAAGAGTAGTTTTCATGTTGAATCTTAACAATTATTTCTTCACCCGAAAGCTCTTTCAGTTCTTTATTTGTAAATGTTTTCTTTTTCGCCATAATACTATTATTATAACATATAGTTCTGTAGTTTAAATGGACAAATCGCGCTAAATATATTATAATATATAAAATTGTACATTAAAAGAAAGGGGGATAAAACATGGTTAAAATGCTAAGACCAGCCATAGAACGTAAATATGAAATGGCTGAGAATGTACTAGGCTCTCGCAAAAGATGCGCGGAGGAAATCTGCGATTTTCTGTCAAAGAGCCCACTGGGTCTTTTCGAGTACCCATTAGAGCGTGAAAGATTTTATTCGGCATGCGAAATCTTGCTCAGCAATAGAGACTCCGAGCGGATTTTGCTCTACTTACCGTTTAGGTATTTGGATAGTGCACCAGAAAGCTTCAGAAATATCTATATGAAGGCTTGGCGTCGTTTACTCGATGTCCACGATGTGCGCGAAAACTTTCATTTAGGTGATTGTTTTGAAATTGATGCTCGTCCACGCGAAGGTCTTGAGCGGGTGGTAAAATGCGCCCATCTTTTACCGTGGCTTTTAAGATTCGGTTACCTTAGCTCGCATCAAGTCTCCGAGATTCTCAAAATGAAATCAGACGACTTGGTTTTGCTCCAAAGCTTTAAGGATACGTGGGGATACATTGCGAATAGGGGTATTTTGAAAGACGACGAGCTGCAAGATTTGAAGTCAAAAACAGCAGTTTTGCCGGCTAGAAAAAAGCAGGAACCACTGTATAGCTCAAAGAAACGCGCTGAATGGCTAGAGGAGCACGACAAGCCCGTGACATTATTGACGCCGGGTGCACATTTGGAAGGGCCGTTTTCGCCCAATTTGAGAGTCTTAAGCGATTCAATCCAGGAAATCGTCAACCATCTTGGTCCAAATGAAATAGTGTTGATTGGGGGCTCCCTGCTTAAAGGCTATGGCACTACTGACTCGGATTTGGATGTTTGGAATTATCGGAGTCTATTGAATAGCCAAGAGCTGAAGCCTGGTAGCCCATTTGCGACCCACATTTATTATGACACTGTGTGGTTAGCAAGAGACTATGCGACGGAGAAGCTTGAACGAA
>JAUMXR010000014.1 GCA_030528995.1 Candidatus Saccharimonadota bacterium
CCAACTCCTACTCCCGAACCAACCCCAGAACCCACTCCTGACCCCACCCCAACTCCCAAGGATTACGAAAACATGGAGCGGATTGATAATCAGATATTGGAAGACATAGCGCACGACATCGGCACGGAGGAAGTCAGAGTTACTCCTACTCCAGAGGTTCTTCGAGAAGACTTGACCGAAAAACCATCTGCTAGTGCATATGAAGGCACCGCTCCAACTATTGTCGAAAACCAAGCGGCCGCTGAGGCTACTCCGGTTCAGGAACAGGTTACTGCCCCAGCAAACGATTATAGCCAGAATCTCGGTGGGGCAAATCAAAACGAATACGCCCCAGTTCAGGAAAATCAAGCCGCTCAGCAAGCCGCTGATGAAGCTGAGACGGCGATAGCCGATGCGCCTGATGGCGGCACGGAATTGGATGATATCCTATCAGATTCAGGAATAGAATAAGGGTAGGCAGAAAGGAAAACCATGAAAAAATATCAAACCATTAAAACACTTAGCCTAGCGGCAGCCTTAGGCTTTAGCTTTGCGGGGCTCGCTTCTGCTTCGGCGTGGGGCCCAGAGCGTACTACCTTCACGATGGAAAAGCCGGCCTCGTATCCGACCTTTAACTCCATCACCAATAATCCCACCATCGGCGATGAGCGTGATTTTGTGAGAGTAGGTGAAATTGATGCCAAAGTGACTGACCTCAAAAACGAAGTAGAGGTCGTCCCCGGTAGGCAATATTTAGTTTATGTCTATTTCCATAACAATGCATCGTCCACCTATAACGACAAAGCTCATAATAACGTCGGCGTAGCTCTAAAGACTAGGATGTCGTCGTCATTCTCGACGGTCCTAACTCCTTCTGAAAGAGGCACTATCACTGCTACAATTACGGCTGATAATTCCAACCCAGCATCGGTTTGGGATGAAGCTTACATGACCACCACTACTGACAAAGTATTGTTACATTATGTAGCCGGCTCAGCTAAAATCTACAATGATTGGAAAGCCAATGGCACAGTGATGCCATCTAGCCTCTTCACTGAAGAAGGCACACTCCTGGGGCTGAACGCCCTTAACGGTGTTATACCTGGTTGTGAAGAATACCACGGTGTGGTCTCTTATGTTCTCCAAGCAGAGGAGCTCGGCGGTTCCATCGACAAAGCCGTGTCTAAAGATGGCGAAAAATTCAGCGAAAGCGTCAACTTAAAACCAGGCGAAGAAGCCACGTATCAGCTGACCATTCGTAACACCGGTGATGTTGCGCTCACCAACGCTGTTATCAAAGATACTTTGCCACAAGGCCTATCATTGGTTCCAGGCACAGTCAAACTCAGAGCTAATGCATCCGAAGTTTGGGATACCATTGATGATGGAATCTTTAGTACTGGGCTTAATCTCGGGACTATCGGTACTGGCAATACGATATTTGTCCAGTATAAGGTTAAAGCCGGTGACGATTTTGACTGTACTGGTCAAGAGCTCAAGAATCAAGCTACCCTTACTTACGATAGTGACGTAACAACTGGTGACTCTAAAGACAGCTCCAGCACTATTACGGTCAAAAAAGAAGACGGTTGCGAAGAGCCGGAACCACCACTGGACAACTGTGAAACCAACCCAGCCCTTCCTGAATGCCAAGAAAAGAACTGCAAGACCAACCCCGAAATGGAAGGTTGTCAAGAGCTTCCGAACACCGGCCCGCTCGAAATCGTCCTCGCTATTGTCATTATCGCTGGCATCGGTGGCGCAGGCTACTACTTCTATCGCACTAGAAGAACTCTAAAAACTGTCGAAAACGATGTATCTGGCAAAGATGTTCCAACTGAAGACAAAAAGGAAACCACTCCACCGGAAGAAACCAAACCCGAAGCTAAAAAATAACCCTTTTTAGCAATAGAAACCCCCGCCCACAAGCGGGGGTTTTCAAATTTAAAGTGATATGTTATAATAATAAGAGTTAAATAAAGGAATAATATGAAAAAAGCAGTCATTCTCGTCGGCGGGAAACAATACCTCGTCGCCGAAAAAGAGACCCTACGGGTGGACCTCCTCCCGGCAGGCACCAAAGAGCTCGAACTTGACGCTTTACTCGTAATCGACGGCGACAAAACGACCGTTGGTACACCTACGGTAAAGGGCGTAAAAGTTTCAGCCAAGGTCAAAACGCCTGAAATCAAAGGTGACAAAATCCGCGTTATTCGCTACAAAGCCAAGAAGCGCGTCCACAAGGAAACTGGCCACCGCCAGAAATACACCGAAATCGAAATCACGAAAATCGGATAAAAGCTAATAATGAGTTTTGCCGGCATAATGAGATTTAGACCAGATTTCTAAATTGTAAGCTTTGTAACTCAGCAATGAAAAAATCTCCCCCAGCCCGAAGGGCGAATAAGGAGATTTTTTCTTGCCCTGCGTTGCAAGTCTTACAATTTAGAAGTCCCAGCCGGCAAAACTCATTATTAGCTTTTAGGCAATTATGGCGTGAAGCGAATCGCGAGCGAAACTAAGTTATTTTGTTTTTGGGCAATTTTTGTGTTATAATCTTAAGTATTATGAGTGCGAAGGTAATTTGTGTGACGAATCAAAAAGGCGGCGTAGGGAAGACCACCACCGCTGTTAACCTTTGCTATTACCTCGCCAAAGACAAGCACAAGACTCTCCTAATCGACTTTGACCCACAAGGTAATGCCACCTCTGGTCTCGGTATAGACAAAAACACCGACCTCGCTGGCGCTGGCACCATGACCGATGTCTTGCTTGGCACTGCTAATCTTGCCGATATCATTAAGCCCACCAAATACAAACATTACGACCTTGCGCCCACTACCCCTGAGCTTGCCAATGCCGAAGTGGAAATCACTACTGCGAACAAGAAATTTGTTCGTTTGCGTGATGCCGTCTATAGTGTGGCAGGGAATTACGATTACATCGTTATCGATCTACCGCCTTCTCTTAGTCTACTCACCGTCAATGGTATGATTGCAAGTCACTACCTGTTGTTGCCAGTTCAGACCGAATTTTATGCACTTGAAGGTGTAGCGCAACTCCTGAAATCCATGAAACTCGTGATGAAACAAGCTAACCCCAACCTTACACTTCTCGGGGTGCTAGCCACCATGTACGATAAGCGCACCAGCCTTTCGGCTCAGGTTTACAATGAAATCAAAAAGTACTTTGGCAAACTAACCTTTAAGACCACCATCCCCCGTAATGTCCGTGTCGCCGAGGCTCCTAGCCACGGTGTGCCAGTTGGTGCTTACGATAAGTTTAGCAAAGGCGCCAAAGCCTACAAAGCATTCACTAAAGAAGTAGAGGAGAGAATCAAATGAAAGGATTAGGTCGTGGTTTCGAATCGTTAATTCCTACCGAACTGATTGATGACGAGTTCGACCCCACTTTTGCGGAAGACAAGAAAGAAAGCAAACTTAAGGAGCTAAAGCTCGACGACATCGTTCGTGACGAAGAGCAACCTCGTCGTGAATTCGACCAGGAAGCCCTAGAGGCCCTTGCCGCATCCATTAAGGAACATGGTGTTCTTCAACCCATCGTCGTCACCAAAGAAGACGGCAAATACAAAATCGTCGCCGGTGAACGTCGTTGGCGTGCTAGTAAGATTGCTGGTCTCACCAAGATCCCTGCCATCGTTCGCACCCTAGATTCCCAAAATCGTCTCGAGCTCTCCATCATCGAAAACGCTCAGCGTGAAGACTTAAACGCTATTGAACTAGCTACTGCATATGCTAAACTTCAAACTCAATTTAACCTCAGCACTGAAGACATTGCCGCCAAAGTTGGCAAGTCCGAAACCACCATCCAGAACACCATGCGCTTGCTCGCTCTTCCCGACGAAGCCAAGAAAATCATGGTCAAGGAGAAGCTCACCGAAGGCGTAATGCGCCCGCTTGTTTCGCGTGACGAAGAGACCATCAACAAAATCCTCCCCAAAATCATCGAAGAAGGGTGGACCGCGCGAAAAGTTGAGCGTTACTTCGCGGTAAACAAGAAACGCTCCAGTGCTGCCTCCATCAAACGTGGCGAAAATCTTAAAGACGAGAACGCCCTAACCGCAAAATATAACACCCCAGTTTCCATCCACGGGCGCTCTCTCACCTTCAAATGCAAGAACCAAAACGAACTCAAAGATTTAGTCAAAGCTTTACTCGGTCACAAATAAACATTTTTGCTATAATAGGAGTATGACAGATTCTCCAAGAGTCCAGAAAGCCATCGAAATGGCTAAAAAAGCTCATGCTGGTCAACTTCGCAAAACCGGTGAGCCCTACATTGTCCATCCGCTAGCTGTCCAAAAAATCCTCGAAGAATGGGGTATGGACGAGGACACTATTATCGCCGGCATTCTCCACGATACTATTGAAGATACTGACCTCACTCTCGACGAAATCAAACAAGAATTTGGCGAGCCAGTGGCATTTCTCGTTGATGGTGTAACCAAACTCAGCACCGCTCGTAACGGCATGCGCGATATTGATACTTATCTCCCGGCCACGAGGGACAATTTTCTCAGACTAATGATTGCACTCGGCGACGATATCCGCGTGCTTATCATCAAACTCGCCGATCGTCTTCATAACCTGCGTACCTTATCAGCCCTTCCTCCTGATAAGCAGAAAAAAATCGCTAAAGAATCCCTAGAGGTGTTTGCTCCCTTAGCCGACCGTCTCAACATGGGGCGCCTCCGTGTCGAGATGGCCGACCTCGCTTTCAAATATGTAGACCCTCGTCGCTTTGAGGAACTCAAGAATATCATCGATAAATACAATAAATCCGCCGAGAAATCCCTAGTTAAAATCGAAGAAGAAGTTGCCGAAGCTCTCAAGAAAGAAAAAATCAAATTCGAGATCTCTGGTCGCGTGAAGTCGGTTTACTCCCTTCACAAAAAACTCGCTAAACACAACCAAAACATGGGCGAAATCTACGACCTCACCGCCCTTCGCATCATTGTGGAAGACATCACCGATTGTTATCTCTCTCTTGGCGTCATTCATTCTCTCTATACTCCCATGAACGGGCGTATCAAAGATTACATCGCCATGCCCAAGCAAAACGGCTACCAATCTCTTCATACCACCGTCATCACCAAGGACAAAAAAGTCGTCGAATTCCAGATTCGTACCCGTGAAATGCATGAATACGCCGAGCGCGGTCTAGCCGCCAGCTTTTATTACAACGAACAAAAGCTCACCGAGAACTACAAAAAAGGGAAGATTGAACATCTCCCTACCAACCTTCTCTGGATTACTGAGCTTCAAATGACCGCCGCCCGTCTTCGTGAAGGCAAGAAGGTCGACCTCAAAAAGCTTAAAATCAATCTCTTTGCCGACAAGATTTTTGTGTATACTCCTAAAGGCGACATCATTGATTTGCCTAAGGGTGCTCTTCCTCTAGATTTTGCCTACAAACTCCATTCTGAAATCGGCGACCACGTTGTCGGCGTCAAAATCAATGGCAAGATGAGCAACCTGAACAAAAGATTAGAACAGGGCGACATCGTCGAAATCCTCACCAGTAAAAATCAGACCCCTAAGCAATCCTGGCTCGACCGCATCATCACTCCACATGCTCGCACTAAGCTTCTTCATGCCTTGCGCCCCTCCACTCGTGAAAACGTTCCTCCCAAGAAAAAACGTAAACCCCGTCAACAATAATCTAAAGGAGAATTTAAATGAAAATTACAATCTTAGGCACTGGCTCTATCTATTCAAAATCTAATTGTACTGGCATCCTTATCGACAACGACACCCTGGTTGATGTCGGCCCAGGAGTCGTAAAATTTCTTTTAAAAAACAATTTCAATCTTGCAAACATAAAAAATATCGTTTTATCTCATTTGCATACCGACCATTTATTAGATTTCTTAATCTTAATCAATAATCTGGAAGTATTGGATGACAAACACCGTATCGATGTTTATGGACCACGTAATACCGAATCTAAAATCCTAGGCCTTATGAAACTCCTAGACAATCGCTTCACCGACGATTATTTAAAGCAGTACTATAACTTCCACACTATTGAAGACAAAACTACTATCAAACTCGCCCATCATACGCTTGAATCGTGCCAGGTTATCCATGGCAATGTTGAAGCATATGCCTTTTTGGTTGATAATAAACTCGGCATTACTGGGGATAGCTCATTATGCGAGAGCATTAAGTATCTCGCCGGTCACTCTACTATCCTAATCTGCGATTGCTCCAAAGAAGTCGGCGATGTCATGCATATGGGCATCAATGATTTACTCTCTTTGCAACAATTAAATAATCAGCTGAAAATTATACCCACGCATTTTAGAGATGAAACTAAAGAAGTGCTTCGTAAAATGCATCTCCCCAATCTCCCCATCATAGAAGACGGCTATTCCTTCAATCTAGATTAATGTCACAACAAAAAAACAGACCTAGTTAGTCTGTCATATCTATGGAGCCGATGGCAGGGCTTGAACCTGTGACCTGCTCGTTACGAATGAGCTGCTCTACCAACTGAGCTACATCGGCATTTGCTAAATTATATCACATTTATGATATAATTGATACAATAAGCAAGGAGAAAACAATGCCAAAAGCAGAAATCATCAAGAGACCCATTGAGCAAGTTGGTGGCGATCTCAAAAAATCAGCTTGGTCAGCCGTAATTGAATCTCTCGTTTTGATTATTTTAGGTATTTTGTTTATCGTCTTACAGGAAACTATGGTGCACGTACTTGCTTATGTTGTCGGTGCTTTCTTTATTGTTAAAGGTGGTTTCCAAATCATCAATTATTTTATGGAAAAAGGTCAGAATGATTTTCTCAACAATGGATTGCTTTCTGGTGTGGTTTCAGTTCTCATTGGTATTGCTGCGTTAGTTATCGGTGACGACATCGCGAATGTCTTTCGTGTCATTATTGGCATTCTTATTATCTATGAAGCGTTAGTACGCATTAATACAGCCACCAAACTTGCAGCCGCCAAGATTGATGTTTGGAAATACATCCTTATCATTGCGCTAGTTATATTGGTGCTTGGCGTCTTTGTTACCTTTAATCAAGGCGCAATCGTGACTTTAGTTGGTTGGATGATGATTATCACTGGTTTAATTGGCATTATTGGCGATGTAATGTTTATTCAGCACGTTAATCAAGTTATCGGTGTATTGACCGGAAAGCAAAATGAAAACCATTAAACAAGATTTTATTAAACTTTATCATCACGAACGGGGAATCATCATCCTGATTATTCTGAATCTGCTGCTTTCTATTACGCTATTGATTTTCTCCCTCATTCAACTTAATCCTAACGCTGCTGTTGTTAAAGTTGGTTATGGCGACATCGGCGGCTATCGCGATGGTAACTGGGTGGACATGATTGCATTCCCGCTACTTGCTATAATCTTTGGAGTCCTCCATGGCTTTTTGGCCGTTCGCATTTTTCATAAACGCGGTGGCGGTATGGCTAAATTCTTCTTGTTAACTACTACTATGCTCATTTTCGGCACTTTTCTAGTGTTAATCCGTTTACTCGGAGAAGGCTAATGCGTAAAAATCTTGAAATCCCCCAGGGTAAACGTACCAAATTATACCGCTTTCTTGAAATGTTCCCAGGTCTTGTTTCTTACGGTGCAATTATTTTACTGTTCTTGTTATCCTGGTTTGATCCAGTTATTGGTAGCATTTATCTGTTTATCCTTATTTCGGCCACCTTGGTCAAAGCCATTGGCATTGCCTACCGCACGGTACAAGGTTATAAAGTCATCAAACGAGCTATGCGGGTAGATTGGCGCCGCCGGTTGGAGGATTTAGCCGATCCGCATGCCTCCTACGAGAGACTGCATAATCAAAATGACAAAAGCTATCATTTTGAAGAACATGTTGAAAATCTCAAAATGATCGCCACGATGACTAAGGAATATCCAAACCCAGCCAAGGTTTATCACGCTGTCATTATGACCGCCTACAACGAAGGCGAAGAAGTTCTTATCCCATCCATCGAAGCGGTTGCGAACTCCACTTTCCCTAACGACCATATCATTTTTGTTTTTGCCTACGAAGCGCGGGGAGGGGAAGAGATGGATCAACTCGCTCAAAAACTCGCTCGTAAATACAAGGGGGTCTTCAAGCAATTCATTCTTTCCAAGCATCCTGACAATATCGCTGGCGAGATTATCGGCAAGGGCCCTAACCTCACTTTTGCCGGCCACATTCTTGCTCAGTATGTTGCCGACAAACATCTTCCAGTCGAGAATATCATCGTCACATCACTAGACAGTGATAACCATGTACACTCTAAGTATTTGGATTCCGTAGCTTATGAGTTCATAACTCATCCCAACCGTCAACGTCTTAGCTATCAGCCAGTCTCATTATTTACTAACAATATTTGGGATGCACCCGCTCCTTCGCGTGTCATCGCGGTTTCCAATTCATTCTTCAACGTAATTTCCACCATGCGACCACACCTACTACGCAATTTTGCTTCGCACTCACAACCTCTCCAGGCACTCGAGGCCATGAATTTCTGGAGTAAACGCACCATCGTTGAAGACGGCCATCAATACTGGCGCAGTCTTTTCTTCTTTAATGGCGATTATACGGTTTTGCCAATTCGTATCCCCATTTATCAAGACGCCGTTATCGATGAAACCTTCTGGAAGACCGTCAAGGCGCAATTTGTTCAAGTACGGAGATGGTATTATGGCGCTTCCGACGTTGCCTATGTCGGCTCTCGTTTATTTACTCGCCGTGAAAACCGCTTTATGCCTTTCTGGCAACTCTTTCCCAAATTCTGGCGCCTTCTTGATGGCCATGTCACCCTTGCTATTTTGGCCCCCATTGTTGCTTTCGGCGGTTGGGTACCAATGATTATGAACGTCTCGGCTCATTCTATGGTCGCCTATAATTTACCAAACATCGTAAGCATCGTTGAGACGCTTGCCTCCATCGGTTTAATCATTTCGGTTCTAGTCTCATTCAAAATTCTTCCCAAACGTCCCGCCAAATACCGCAAAGGTCGCAACCTCTTAATGATATTGCAGTGGATTTTAATGCCGATTACCTCAATTATTTATCAGTCTCTCGCCGCTTTTTATGCTCAAACCAGACTTATGCTTGGCCTCTATATGGAAAAGTTCGACGTCACTAAAAAAGTGGTCAAAAAGTAGTAACTCTCGCCTAAATTCACAATCTATGATATAATAACAGAAGTGGGTCGCTAGCTCAGTTGGCTAGAGCGCCTCGTTTACACCGAGGAGGTCAGGAGTTCGAGCCTCTTGCGACCCACCATAAAAATTATCCAACCATCCGGTTGGATAATTTTTATAGCTAGCGTAGCGAGAGATACGAACTCCGAAGGAGTTCGCCTTCGGTAGGAAGCGAGCGAAAAGAGAAAGCTCGCTTTTTCTTTTCCGAGCTGACGCCCCGAAGTTTATATTTTTGCGCAGCAAAAATATAACTCTTGCAATCCTGGCGATAACTTATCACAAGAATGATATAATAAAAAATTGCTTCCCTTTCATGACAAGAGTAGGTCCGGCATTAAATATGGCGGTTGCGCCATTGAAGACATTTTTAGTGAAAACTATTCATCGCAAGGAGAGAAAGAAACCGCTCACGAAATCGCCTACGTCAAAACCTACAAAGATATCAAACGCTCACTTTCAAAATATCCAAAAATCATTCTGGCAGATGAAGATGAGCAAATCAATCAAAAAATCAATTTATACTACGAAGATTTAGCGGTTTATCGCATTTTATGCGACACATGTCGCATAAGTCAAAACCCTAAATCCGCACCGCATCTATTCCGTGATACAATCACAGCATGGAGGAGAAAGGAATTTTGGAATGCTTAAAATTGCGGTTTTTGATAGTGGATACGGTGGAGAAAATTTTGCAGATCAATTGGAACAGGAACTGCCCATTGTGGATGTTATTCGGATTATCGACTGGCGCCATGCCGAGGAAATCCAATCCAGCCCCAAGTCTGCGCGTAGATGTGCCGAGAATGCCCTTCGCTCATACATCGGCAAAGTGGATCTAATTATCTTCGCGAACCACTTGTTGTCCGTCACCAGTCTCAAGTATTTTAAGCGTAAGTACAAAAACCAGCGTTTTCTGGGGCTTACCCTCGAGCTTCCTTGCTCCTTCATCAGGAAAGATATTCTTATTTTGACTACGAAGGCCATTACGAAGACTATATCTTATCGCCAACTACTTTTCCAGCTAAAATCTTTTCGCGTCAAAACTCTAATACTCGAATCTTGGCCTCTCAAAATTGACGATGGTGAACTAAAGCTCCCCGAAATTACCAATGTTTTGAACACGAAAGTTTTAAAAGATAACTTTCGTCCGGCCGATGTAATCATTGCATGCTCGCAATTCAACGATATTATCCCCGAAATCAAAAAAGTCCTAGGTGAAAAAATTAAAATCTATGATGGCAGGCGCGATGTATTTAGTGATATTTATAAAACCCTGCGCATCCGCGGAGGGGCGGGGAAGAAAAAGTAAAACCGCGAGGTCCATCGAGCTGCTCATTACCGCTAATGTTTAATTCATGATACAATATTTTTATGGAAATAGAACTTACCGCCTTCTATGCCCGCCTCGGAGCGATTGCTTTAATAATGGCACTTGGTTTTTGCTTAGGTAAATTCAAACTAATTAGCACTAATACTAATAAAGAAATCACTAATCTGCTGTTAACGGTTTTTATGCCAGCCTCGCTTTTTATGGCTTTTCCTGGCACCTACGATAAAGCTTCGGCCGACTTATTCTTTTCTGGTTTGCTGGGCGGAGTTCTCGTCATGCTCATGCTGATTATTCTAGCGAAACTTATTTTTAATCAGAAACTCTTCGGTAAGGAGCTATCTTACGAATCTCAATTCGGTCTCGTATTCAACAATGCCACTTTTCTCGGCTATCCAATCGTATCAACCACTTTTGGCCCCAACGGCATTCTCGCGTATTGTGGCTTCATCGTCGCTTTCAATATCGCCTTATTTTCTTATGGCATCTGGCTGTTCGAACATAAAATCACCTTCAAATTAATTCGCTCAGTCATCTTTAATCCAAACATCCTTGCCGTCATCCTAGGCATGGTATTGTTTTTGTTAAACATCCACCTTCCCAGTTTTGTTACCGACGCGGTGGGCTACATAGGTGGAGCAACTACGCCTCTCTCTATCATTTGTATTGGCTTTATGCTTTCTCAGTCAAAGTTATTCAAAGTGTTCAAAAAATGGCGCCTACTAGTGACGGCACTTATTCAATTAATCATCGGACCACTAGTTACTTGGGGCATCCTAACGCTCTTAGGTTTCCCCACAGAGGTGGTTCAAGTTTGTACTCTTATTGAGGCGCTTCCGACTGCTACTTCACTCGGTCTATTTGCCGTCAAATATGGCGGTAATGCTGTAGAATCATCCGAACTTGTGACTATTTCCACTCTTGCTTCAATTGTCACCATGCCCATTATGGTCATGTTACTATTAGGTTAGATTTATCACCTTATTGTGGTATAATAATCACAAGAAGGGAAAACAAAATGAACGATTTAGAAAAAATGAGGCATACTCTTAGCCACGTCCTTGCCGCCGCGGTTAGAGAGATGTATCCAGATGCTAAGTTCGGCATCGGTCCAGCCATTGACAATGGTTTTTACTACGATATTGATTTTGGCAAAGCTAAAATCAGCGACGCAGACCTTGCGAAAATCGAGAAGAAAATGCGCGGCATCGCTAAGCGCAATCTGAAAATGGCCAAGCGCACTGTATCGCGCAGCGAAGCGTTGAAATGGGCGAAGGACAACAAGCAGGATTATAAAGTTGAACTAATCAATGATTTGCCTGAAAATGAAGAAGTTACTTTCTACGACCTCGGCGATGTGTTCACCGACCTCTGCAAAGGTCCACACGCTAAAGATACTTCGGATCTCGGCGTTTTCAAGCTAGACCATATTGCTGGAGCCTACTGGCGTGGCGATGAGAAAAGGGAAATGCTTACCCGTATTTACGGCCTTGCTTTCGCCACAAAAGAAGAACTGGATGCTTATGAGAAAAAACAAGCCGAAGCCAAAGAACGAGACCACCGCAAAATTGGTGCCAAACTAGATTTATTCTGCTTCTCTAATCTTGTCGGCTCTGGTTTGCCGTTATTTACGCCAAGAGGCACAATTCTACGTGATTTGCTTAACGACTTTGCTCAAAGTTACCGTATTGAGCGTGGCTACCAGAAAGTTTGTATTTCGCATATCGCCAATATCGACCTCTACAAGACCTCGGGCCACTACGAAAAGTTTCCCGAAATGCTCCAATTTGTCTCACAAGAATCAGGTGACCATCTAGCATTGAAGCCAGTCTCTTGCCCCCATCATTCTCAGATTTTTGCCAGCTCTCCTCGTTCTTACAAAGATTTGCCTATCAAATATCTTGAAACTACCATGGTTTACCGTGACGAGCGTAAAGGCGAACTCGGCGGACTCTCCCGCGTCCGCGCTATCACGCAGGATGATTCCCATGTATTTTGTACCGAAGACCAGGTTGGAGATATCTTTGGCGAGTTGATTGAATCCGCTAAGGATTTGTACGCCAAAATTGACATGAAATTGAAGCTACGTCTCTCTTTCCGCGATGACAAAGATGGCTACATCGGCACTCCAGAGATGTGGCAAAAAGCCGAAAGCTCAATCAAAAACATGGCCGACAAATTCAAAATGGATTATTTCATCGGTGAAGGGGAGGCCGCCATGTATGGTCCCAAGATGGACTTTATGGCAGTAGATGCTATTGGCCGTGAATGGCAACTTGCCACTGTTCAGTTAGACTACGCTCTTCCAACCAGATTCAAACTTGAGTATACCGACGCCGACGGCTCAAAAAAGACCCCAATCATGATTCACTGTGCCTTGATCGGCTCTATCGAGCGCTTTATGAGCGTATATCTAGAGCATACAGCCGGTTGGTTACCGATGTGGTGCGCACCAGAGAATGTCCGCATCCTAACAGTTAACGACAAGGTCATGGATTATGTCGGCAAAATCACCTCTATCCTAGACCAGACCGAACTAAACGATGTTTTGCCTCATAACAAGATTCGCTACTCAGTAGACGACTCCGCCGACTCTCTTGGCAAGAAAATCAAACGTGCCACTGACCTCAAGATTCCGTGCGTCATCATCGTTGGTCCGAAAGATGCAGAATCCGACAATGTCTCCATTCGTCTCCGCGATTTCGAAGAAAAGGTCAAGCTCATCAAGCTATCTGAATTCCTGAAGAAACTGAAATAACTATGAAGGGCAAGCAGAATAACGCCTTCTCGGGGGCTTTTGCGACCAACGGGGAGCAAGTGAGCGAGGAGCCCCGTAACGACGGGCGCGACGAAGCGTCCCCCGAAAGGTGTTATTCTGTTGCTCCAGCTTTGGTTATTCTAGGCCCAACGGGCTCTGGTAAGACCGGCGTCAGCATCAAAATCGCCAAAACTATCGGTGGCGAAATCATTTCGGCTGATTCTCGCGCCATCTATAAAGGGATGGATATCGGCACCGCGAAGCCGACAAGGGAAGAACAACAAGATATCCCCCATTACGGTCTTGACCTAGTCGAACCCGGGGAACGTTTTACGGTTGCTGACTGGAAACAATATGCTAAGACTAAAATTCAGGACATAAAGTCGCGTGGCAAAGTACCGATTATTGTGGGTGGCACCGGGCTTTATGTTGACGCCCTAATATACGATTACCATTTCAAGGGTCCGACTGGTGAGCGTATTGGCGACTTTGAACAAAAAACTTGTTCAGACCGCAAAGAGATAAAAGGCAATTATCTATTGGTCGGTATCAAGTGGTCTACCGATGAATTACGTGAACGTTTGGACAAAAGAATTACTCAAATGTTCTGCCCGGAATTGTACGACGAAGTCACAAAACTAGTTCAAACTTACGGCTGGGATAACGGAGCTATGAAGAGCGATATTTATGAATATGCCTGGAAATATTTGCAAGGCGAGTTGACTTTGGATGAGGCCAAGCAGAAATGTTTTTATGAAGATTGGCACCTCGCCAAGCGTCAAATGACCTGGTTTAAACGTAATCCAAATATTATTTGGATGGAACTAGAAAAAGTTTATCCATTTGTTATAAAAAAATATCACAAACACAATAACTAGCTCATTCTTGCTGTACAAAATTTCAAGATTCGTGCTACAATATAAAGTATCATGACCAAAGCAGCAAACACGCCAACAGAAAAATTATTCGGTTCGAAGACTAGAGCTAAATTATTGAATCTTTTCTTCGAAAATCCCGAGAAATCTTTCTATGTGCGCGAAATGACAAGGGTAATTGATGAGCAAATTAACTCTGTGAGAAGGGAATTACTAAATCTCGAAAGTATCGGCGTCATCAAAAATGAAACTTTCGACAATAAAGTTTATTACTCAGCCAATAGCAAACACCCATTTTGCCGTCCACTTACAGACATTTTTTCCAAAAAAATTAATACACTTTCTGACCAAGATATTCGAGAAACTACTTGGGAAGAGTACTGCCGCCCAGTTAAAAAGTATCTGAAAGGCCTCATCGTCACTAATCGCTTACCAGGACAAGACGGTATCGACTTACTTATTATTGGCAATGACAAGACCAAGAAGCTGACTCGTTGGGCTGAAGTTATCGAGAAAAAGCAAGGTAAGCCAATTAATTATGTCATTATGTCTCCCGACGATTTCACCTACCGCAAAAGTGTGCGAGATCGTTTCATTCTCGATGTACTCGAGATGGAAATTACCGAAATAATCGACCCAGAAAAATTAATAAAAGAATAGGAGCAAAATGTTCGAAATAGAGAGCAAAAACCAAGACGAAATAATAATTTCCACCAAAACTACCACTATCAAATTTGATATTGCCGATGGTATTATTGATGCTAATCTAGCCGTGGGTAAAATCCAAGGCCCCGGCGAATTCGAAATTGGCGATATCGCTATTCGAGGCATAGCCACAGCTAGCCAGAAAACAGTCTATGTCGTCGAAATTGGTGGCATCCATATTGGCATCATCGGCGGAATTGAAGAAAACCTCGATGATATTGTTGCCGATATCCTCTGCACTTCATCTGTCCGCGCTATTCGTGAGATAGAACCAAAGCTCATCATAGCTATGGGGAATGTCGATGGTATGGTGGCTGACTTGAAACTCACTGCCCGCACCGAGAAGAAACTCAAAGTCAAGAATCTCGACTCTCTTCCTGCAACTAAAGAAGTGGTAGTATTGAATTAAACTGTATGGAAGTATTGGGCGTAGTACTCATTTTAGTCATCGTGGTGGGCTCAGTAATCTTACACGAACTCGCTCACGGGGTTGTGGCTTACTGGCTAGGTGACCATACTGCTAAAGATGCTGGTCGCCTCACACTTAATCCGATTAAACACATTGATCCATATATGTCTATTTTGGTCCCAGTGATTTTGTATCTTTTAAAAGCCCCCGTCTTCGGCGGTGCCAAACCCGTACCCATCAATTCACGTAACCTTAAATGGAGAGAGTGGGGAATGGCTCTCGTCGCCGTCGCCGGTCCGGTTACCAACTTTCTGATTGCATTTATCTTTTTCTTAATCGGACATTTTACGGGGTTACTTTATGGTGCGGGCGGAGAAGTGCTAGAGTTCATCTTTTCCAAGTTTGTTTATATTAATCTCGGTTTTATGCTCTTTAACCTTATTCCTATTCCTCCTCTAGATGGTTCTCGGGTGCTTTATGCTATTTCACCCGATAAATTTCGCACCGTCCTCATGTCAATTGAACGATATGGTATCATCATTATTTATGTCTTAATACTTCTTTTCGGCAAAGTCTTTTCTCAACTTATGGTAAATGGAATGAACGGTATTTGGGACTTTTTCCGCTTCATTGTTGGGGTGCGATAGTGGTGTTTTAGATAAAAATACCTACATTAATACCTAATGTGATATAATAGAAGTAAGCCCTGTTGGCAGCATGATTTTCCTGAATAATCATGTCATAGGGATTTCGTGGCACTATACCCGTGGGTATGGAGCATAAGATTTTACCCACCTTGTATATATTACGGGGAAAACAGGCCGACAGGGCACCTAGAAAAGGTGGGCGATGAAACAAAGAATACGCGTAGTTGGAATAATCAGAAACGAGGATGGCATCCTTGTTTTTAAAGGTAACCGTGGTCGTAGTGAGGCCCCGGTTTTTTGGGAACTTCCTACCGGCAAGATCAAATATGGTGAACAACCCGAAGAAGCCATGGCGCGCTCTCTAACTGAGTATACTGGGTTAGTTGCTTCGTCTCTGAGCCTGAAAGACGCCATCACCTTTCTCGCCCCAGAAGGTTCCAGCCAAATCAGCAATCTATATATTATATATGAACTCGGTATTGAGGGCGAAATTAAACCCACCCCAAAAGACAGGTATACTGCCTACAAATTTATCAAAGATTTTGCCACCGCCAATATCCATCTCAATGAAACCAGCATGTCAGTTATTGAGATTGAGGACGAAAAAACCACCTCAAGTCATATTTCATCAAGAGATACCGCCAACGGTGTCACTATCAATGTGGATGGCGCCTCCAGGGGGAATCCAGGGCCAGCTGGCATTGGTTACATCATTCACGACAATACCGGTAAAATCATCGAGCAGGGCGGAGAGTTTATTGGCTTCGCTACTTCTCGTATGGCAGAGTATTACGCTATGCGTAAAGGAGTCGAACGTGCGCTCGAACTAGGATACAAAACAGTCAAGTTTATCTCAGATAGTCTGATGGTTGTCAATCAACTTAATGGCGTTTTTTCCATTAAAAACCAAGATATCCTCCCCATCTATAAAGATATTTTGACCAAAATCGAGCAATTTGACGCAGTATCCTTTAAACATGTCCCCCGTTCCGAAAATGCTATCGCAGACCACGAAGCCAATGTTGCTATCGATAAACTATTGAAAAAAGACTAGCTTTATGGTATAATTATCGCCATAACAACAGGGAAAAAGATGGAAATAATTGGTTCAACTGAATACATCAAAGTTGCTGGAATTGAGCAAGTTCCGGCTAAGATTGACACCGGCGCAGACTCTTCTTCGATTTGGGCTTCCCATATTGATATGAAGGAAGACGGCACCTTGTTTTTTACGCTCTTTGATCGAAAATCACCTCTATATACTGGCGAACCAATCTCTGCAGATGTTTATGCCGTTCGCGTAGTACGTTCCTCGCACGGCGACGAACAGATTCGTTATCGCGTTGAACTACCTATCTCTATCGGTGGTAAAACCTTTACGACCACTTTTACATTAGCTAATCGCTCGCGAAATTCTTTTCCAGTTTTGATTGGTAAACGTACTCTCGTGGAAGGGCAGTTTTTAGTTGATGTATCAAAATCGAACGTTAAACGTAAAAAAATTGCTCATTCCGCTAAATTAAGTAAAGAATTGAAAGAAAATCCATATCAATTCCATCAAAAATATCTTTCAGAGAAAGGAGCCAAATGAAATTAGCTATTTTGTCCAATGGACCAGGGAACTACTCTACTAAGCGGCTAGTCGAAGAAGCCAAAAAAAGAGGCCACGAGGTCGAGGTTATTAAATATAAGAATTGTTATTTATCTCTTGATGATAAGCACCCAGATGTATACTATAATGGCGAAAAATTACCTAGGTTCGATGCGGTTCTTCCTCGCATTTCCAACAATATGACCAGATACGGTTGCGCCGTAGTCCGACAATTCGAAATGCAAGGAGTGTACACTTCTGCTGCCTCTGTGGCCATCACTCGCGCACGCGACAAACTACGCGCCGCTCAAATTCTAGCTAAATATGATGTTGATACTCCTAAAACCTTGGTATCACGTAACACTTCTGATATAGATGACTTAATCGAACAGATTGGTCTCCCTGTTATCATCAAGCTTGCTACCGGCACACACGGCAACGGTGTAATTTTGGCCGATACCAAGAAGGCTGCAAAATCTGCTCTTCAGGCCTTTTATCTCTATAATGAAGACGGCACTAATATATTGCTACAAGAATTTATCAAAGAATCCGCTGGTACCGACATTAGGGCCTTTGTGGTGGGGAACCGTGTTGTCGCTTCGATGCAAAGGGCTTCTCTTGATGATGATTTTCGTTCTAACCTTCACCAAGGTGGTCTAGGCACCCCAGTAAAACTTACGGATGCCGAAAAGAGAACTGCTCTGAAGGCGGCTAGAGCCATGGGGCTACATATCTGTGGCGTAGATTTGATGCGCTCTTCCCGTGGTCCACTGGTGCTCGAAGTGAATGCTTCTCCTGGCTTCGGTATCGAAAAGGTCACCGGTCGCGATGTCGCCTCTAAAATTATTGAATACATCGAACACAACGCCCCTCGCCGTAACGGCAAAGATCGTGTTGGGGCATAAATAAACCAAAATATATTACCTTTCAGGGGTGTCCGGAGGTTACGACCGAGGATGAAGGGCTTTGGTCCCCGTAACGACGGGCGCGAGTGACCCGTCCCCTGAAAGGTATTATTTTGGTCTCTTTTGTGCTATAATATATCTGAGCTTGAAAGGCAATCGCTTGAGTTCGCTCAAGAGGAAAGTCCGGGCAACACAGAGCGAGGCAGTCGCTAACGGCGACCGTCCGCAAGGATAGGGAAAGTACCACAGAAACAATACTGCCGGCTTGCCGGTGATGGTGAAAAGAGTGGGGTAAGAGCCCACAGCGCTTCGTAGCGATACGTAGCGGCGGCAAACCCTGCCTGTTGCAAGGAGTGCTATCAGCCTTTGCTCGAGGACGCACGCTTACCGCTAGAGTGCTATAGCAATGTAGTGCCAAGATAGATGATTGCCAGTCTCGCTTGCGAGGCTACAGAACCCGGCTTATAGATGGCTCATATCAAAAATCCACCCCAAACAGGGTGGATTCTTGATTTTTTACATTAATTATTTGCCCGATTTCTTCTCGGCTCTTGCCTTTGGAGATTCAATTAAACCTTTTTTCTTCAAAGTCCTAAGGGCTGAAGTAGAAACATTACACTTAATCTTTTGGCCATTGATAACCAAAGTTCGCTTGCTCACATTTGGTTTGAAAACCTTACGCGTATGGCGCTGAGAGAAGGAAACATTATGGCCATACATTTTGCCTTTTCCGGTAACTTCACAAATCGCCATCTTATTTCTCCTTCACAGTATTAATAATTGCTTTGAATGCTTCAGGATTATTTACAGCGAGATCAGCTAAAACCTTACGATCAAGGTTGATATTCTTAGCCTTCATACCAGCAATCAACTGCGAGTAGGAAAGGCCTAGCTCGCGAGAAGCGTTATTGATACGAGTAATCCAAAGCGCTCTAAGGTCACGCTTGCGATTACGGCGGTCTCTGTAACTGTATTGCAATGCCTTGATTACGCCTTGCTTACCTAAGCGGAAGCTACGCGTACGCGCATGCTGCATCCCTTTAGCGGAATTCAATATCTTCTTGTGTTTTGCGTGTGCCGCAACACCTCTTTTTACTCTCATGATTAAACCCCCAATGCTTTCTTAATATTCTTATTGATTTTGCCATTGATGGTCGCAGCGGTTTTCATGTTGCGCTTCCTGGCTTTAGATTTCTTAGCGAGAATATGATTCCCGAATGCTCGTTCTCGGACGAGCTTACCGCTACCGGTAATTTTAATCCGTTTGGCGGTACCTTTATGCGTCTTTAGTTTCG
>JAUMXR010000003.1 GCA_030528995.1 Candidatus Saccharimonadota bacterium
ATTTACCATCAGCGAGTTTAGCCACAGCATAGGTTTCGCCGTCACGCTGGTCGGTAAGAGCAGTGACAGCTCCAGATGCCATAGTAGAGCAACCCGTCCAGCCTTGAAGATTACCAGCAGATTTAATCCAGCTAGCATAGAGGGATAGGCCATTGTTGGTACCTGTATATTGTCCTGCGGTGAAGGTGATATATTCCTGTGGGCCAAGGTAACCTGTTGTGTCAGAGTAGTCGTAGGTGGTGCTCCAACCTGCGAAGCCGTAACCGGCGCGGCTGAAGTTGGATGCGAGGAGAGTGGCAGAAGTGGCGGAGGCTGAGATGGATTGGCAGCCCATAGTGCCTTCTACATTGCCGCCATTGGGATAGTAACGGATACAGCCTGCTTCGGTGGTTTGGGGCTGCAAAGGCACTTCATTAGCTGGGTGAACGAGGGTGTATTTGACTTGGCCAGAGTAGGTGCCGGCAGGTTGGGTTTTAGATATGAAGGCAGCGTAGGTAGTAGTGAGTTTAACTCCACCAGTATTTGCGGTCATATCCGTAGCAGAGTTCTTATGGGCAGCTTTAGTGTATTCTGCTGGTACATTATGGTAATCACCAAAGCCATTATCAAGTGAGAAAGCATTGGTCCCTGTGGTATCACCAGAATCCTGAGTGATAGCTAGTTTCATCGCCCAGTTAGATGTGTTCCCATTTTCAGCTGTTCCAGTCGCAATATCATAAGTATTCCCAAGTGTAGAGTTTGTTAATACATTCTTGCCAAATTCATCATCAGTATATCCAATAGTATATATAGCAAATCCCTCATTATCATTACAGAAAGCATGAAGTGTAGTAGTACCAATATTTGGTGTATATGTATTATTGTTTATATTTGCAGTATGACTATTCATGCCAGTACCGGACATAGTACAAGATGTTGGGACTGTAATATTAACTTGATCTACTACGTCGGTATTATCAGCATTTGCTTTATTGGATATTAAAAAGGCTCCAGTGAGGATGGTCAGCCCAACTATTCCAACGGGAGCAATGAGCGTTTTATTATAATTACGACTTGTCATAATAATATTATAACACAAGAATTATAAATCATAGCCATATATTCATTTAGAACTGACAATACTTCTGTTATTTTATCAGAACACACCCTTCTTACACGGCAAATCCAGTTTCCCGTGTAATTTACACGGCAAATCCAAAGCTCAGTTAACTCTTAAAATTGAGCGCTAATCACAAGCATAAGCGTTTTACGCTCCCAAGAGCGCGGTAGAAAAATCAAACAATCACCCCTATTTTAGGGGATTTTTTATTAATTAAAATTCGGTTTACATAGTTTTAGCCACCCCAATATAAATGAAACTCTTAAAACCGTTCACTAATTCCCCCAGGGAGTGCAAAAATACAAAAAATACACACCCCGTGTGCATTTTCTTAATTTGCCGTGTAAAAACAATTCCGCCGCAGAGCAGCGGCCCTGCTTAAGTTATTTTGCTACGCAAAATCCTTAAGCTATTCCTAGGGCTCGTGGAACGACACGAACAGCGGAACGCTACACGCTGGACACGACGCAACGAACTGCCCCCCCGTAATACTTGTAGTCCGTGCCCGGGCCGACGAAGGACGAACCCAGGTCCAGGCTGTAGGCGTGGTAGCTAGAGAATGCCGTAGACGACCAGAAGAGGCCGCCCGTGCCGCGAATGTACACAGAACCGCTGTCGACGTAGCCGGGATAAACGGTATTGACTGGGTATTTGCGCCAGCGGAGAGAAGCTTCTGCGGAGAATTGGTCTGTTCCAGTGCCTCCCATTTTACGGTCTAAGTAGGAGAAGCCTGGGACTTTGTTGGCTGGGTCGGAGGCGCCTTGGTCTATGTTGCCAGTGCTGGTACTGCCTAGTGGGAGCTTCCAACCAGTAGGGCAGATGGAGGTGGTGTTGTGATCACCGCTGGTATAGTCAGTGGTATCGGCGATGGCAGCAGTCCAAGTGTAGTAGTTGCCGTAGCTGTACATACTAGCGTTTGAGGTGGTGTTGGTGGCATCATTTGTGGTTGGGTTTTGTGGGCGGTCAGAAGCTGTGGTTGGAGTGTTGATATTATTATATCTTGGCATACGGTAGGCGGTGTTACTGGTACCTATGTTGATAGTATCATTAGCTCCATCGTTGCTATATAGTGAGTTGGCTGAATATGTGTCACTAAACTTGTCTGGAGTTTCTCGGTCAGCGAGACCAGCGAATTGACCACCGTAACCTTGGGAGAGGGTGCCGTCAGAGTTGTGTTCTGCAGTGCTTTCTAGGCGGAGGTTTTCTATCATCCAACACTGTCCATCCGCCAGTTTGGCGATGGCGTAGGTTTCACCGTCACGCTGGTCGGTGAGAGCAGTAACGATACCACTTTGTAAGCTAGGGCATCCAGTCCAACCTTGGAGATTACCAGCTGATTTAATCCAGTGAGCGTAGAGGGATAGACCATTGTTGCTGCCGGTGTATTGTCCTGCGGTGAAGGCGATGTCTTCCTGTGGGCCAAGGAAACCAGTGGAATCAGAATAGTCGTAGGTGGTACTCCAGCCGGCGAAGCCGTAACCTTCACGGCTGAAGTTTGATGCGAGGAGAGTGGCAGAAGTGGCAGAGGTTGAGATGCTTTGACATCCCATGGTGCCTACTACATTGCCACCATTTGGATAATAGCGGATACAACCGGCTTCAGTGGTTTGGGGCTGCAAAGGCACTTCGTTAGCTGGGTGGACCAGTGTGTATTTGACTCGTCCGTGATAAGAACCAGCTGGCTGAGTGGGGGAAGTGAAAATGGCATAGGTCGAGGTGAGCTTCACCCCACCAGTGACTGGCGTCATGTCGGTAGAGACATTCTTGTGGGCGACTTTGGTAAATGTGCTTGGTACCGTGCGGTAGTCGCCAAAACCATTATCCAACGTAAAGACGTTATCGCCGGTCACATCGCCGCTATCCTGGGTGAGATTTAGTTTCATCGCCCAGTTACTAGTGGCGCCACCCGTGGCAGTACCAGTTACAATATCGTAAGTAGCACCAAGCGAAGCATCGGTGAGAACATTTTTACCATCTTCATCATCGGTGAAACCAATAGCATAGATGGCAAAGCCGGCATTATCATTACAAAAAGCGCTAATAGTAGAAGTGCCGATATCTGGGATATAAACACTGCCACCGGTGCTGGCGTTGTGCGTTTCGGTGCCGGTAGCACCTAAAGTGCAGGTAGGTAGAACGTCAAGAATTACAGTTTCACTTGAATCGGCAGCTTGAACCGTCGTTGATGACAAGACCGCGCCCGTCAGGATTGTCAAGGTCGCAGTTAAAGTTGATATTATTAATGTATTTGGTACCACACTTTTACTCATATTTTATATATAGCATAATCGGAAATGCGTGTAAAGACCAAAGTGAACTTAATTAGAAGACAACATACATCGGATGGAGCGACCGACATACTTATTGCTGGTACCAGTACCCGGATAGATATAGGAACTACCAAAATTCAGATTGCCTGCCCAGTTATTAGAATAAACCGTAGAAGTCCAAAATCCACCGAGAGTGCCTCTATCTCCAGCGATATATCCAGAGAAAACAAAGTTGTTTGGATACTTACGCCAGTTAAGAAGAGAGGCCCCAGTAGCCGATTGGTTTGCTCCTGTCCCGCCCAATTTGCGGTCCAGGTAGGAGAAACTCCCTACCCTGTTTGCCGGGTCACTTGCGCCTTGTTCTATATTGCCAGTACTAGTTTCACCTAGTGGAAGTCGCCAACCACTTGGACATATCGAGGTGGAACCATGATCGCCAGTATTGTATTGATTTGTGTCTGCTATAGCGGCAGACCAAGTATAATAGTTGCCATAGCTATAGATATATTGACTATTTGTGGTGTCAGTAGCCCTAGCAGAAGTGTTCTGATTATTGTAGCGTGGGAAGCGAAAGGCAGCATTTGTGGAGCCAATGTTTATGGTATTGTTGGAGCCATCTATGCTATATAAACTGTTGGCGGTGGTGTAGGACGCAGTTGCGGCCCATGGTTCTTCCGGGTCAGCTAGGCCAGAGAAATTACCGTATTCAGCAGATGTAGCATATCCCTGAGCAAGGCTACCATCCGTGTTACCGATTGCAGTATTGTCTAGCCTGAGATTCTCAATCATCCAACAATTACCATCAGCCAGTTTAGCTACGGCGTAGGTATTATTGTCGCGTTGGTCGGTAAGGGCAGTAACTGCACCCTCAGCTAGTGTGCTACAACCGGTCCAGCCCTGGATACTGCCAGCTGATGGGACCCAATAGGCGTAGAGGGAGAGACCATTGGTTGTAGTATCTGCTGGGGTAGTGATGGTCTCATTTGGACCATAAAATCCGGTTGGGTCAGAATAATCAAAAGTTGTGCTCCAACCAGCGAAGCCATAACCTTGACGGCTAAAGTTAGAAGGATACAATGTAACGGAGGCATTGTCGCCCGCCGTTTGGTCTGCTATAGTACCGACGGCTATGCCACTATTGGAATGGTATACAATCTTGCCCGGCTTTGCAGGTTGTGGTTGTAATGGGACCTCATTGCTCGGTTGAACTAATGTGTATTTAACTTTTCCAATGTAGGTGCCGGCAGGCTGAGTAGCAGAAGCGAAGACAGCATAAGTGGAAGTAAGTTTGACCCCACCAGTCGTTGGTGTCATATCGGTGGAAGTATTCTTGTGGGCGACCTTAGTATAGACGCTTGGAACTGAACTATAACTGCCAAAGCCATTATCTAGTGTGAAAGCATTCGTGCCGGCAGTATCACCACTGTCTTGGGTGAGGTTAAGTTTCATTGCCCAGTTACTAGTAGCCCCTTCCGTGGCAGTACCCGTGACAATATCATAAGAGCTGCCAAGGGATGAGTCAGTGAGGACGGTTTTGCCATATTCATCATCCGTATAACCGATAGCATAGATAGAAAAACCGCTATTATCATTACAATATGCATGAAGAGTAGTACTACCAATATCTGGGATATAGTCGTTGCCTTGCGTGGTGGCAGTATGGGATTCGGTGCCAGAACCGCTCAAAGTACAAGAAGCGAGAATGGTTAAGTTGATATCGTCTATCGCATTGTCAGCGCGGACTGTGGCAGATGATAAAGCGGCACCGGCGAGAAGCGTGAGGGTCGCAGTTAAAGTTGATATTATTAATGTATTTGGTACCACACTTTTACTCATATTTTATATATAGCATAATCGGAAATGTGTGTAAAGACTTTTTTTAGAATGGGTCGGTTAGTCCGAGGCGAGAGTTGGTATCCGCAATGCGGATTAACTCATTGTATTTAGCAATACGTTCGCTGCGGGAGAGGGAACCAGTCTTGATTTGACCAGTACCAAGTCCGACAGCGAGATGGGCGATGGTGATATCTTCGGTTTCGCCAGAGCGGTGTGACATGACAGTGCGGTAGCCGGCTTTCTTGGCGGTCAAGACAGCATCAATAGTTTCGGACAAAGTGCCAATTTGATTCGGCTTGATTAGAATCGCATTGGCAACGCCAGATTCGATACCTTTCTTTAGCAATTTTGTGTTGGTCACAAACAAATCGTCACCTACGAGTTGAATGCGATTGCCTAGTCGCTCGGTCATGATTTTCCAGTTTGCCCAATCGTTTTCGGCGAGACCATCTTCGATAGAAACCACGGGATAATTGTCGATAATCCAAGTGTACCAGTTGATGAGATCGTCGGCGGATTTCCAATCGCCGTTGGTTTTGAGGACATAATGGTCGTGATCGTAAAATTCGGATGCAGCAATATCCATCGCGATAGCAATATCTGTACCAAATTTAAGGCCGGCACGTTCGACAGCTAGTTTGATGCATTCGAGCGGCTCATTGTTGCCGTCACGGACTTTGGGAGCATAACCACCCTCATCTCCGACTGTGGTAGGATAATCGCGTTCTTTTAGAATATCTTTGAGCGCGTGAAAAACCTCTGCGCCATAACGTACGGCTTCAGCAATATTACCAGCGCCACGCGGAATAATCATGTATTCTTGAAAATCAGTGGCCCAAGAGGCATGCTCGCCGCCATTCATGACGTTCATCATTGGCATCGGAATAGACATAGAGGCTTCCGTGCCAGCTAACTCGGCAATATAACGATAAAGTGGCATTCTGAAAGCGCGAGCGTTAGCTTTGGCGTTGGCGAGTGAAACCGCGAGGATGGCATTGGCACCAAGATTGGTTTTGTTTTCGGTGCCGTCAAGTTCGAGCATCATTTGGTCGACCATTTTGGGGTCCGAAGTGTTATCGACTAAAATATCACGAATTTTGGAATTAACGTTCCAGACGGCCTTCAAAACGCCTTTGCCGCCGTAGCGAGTCTTGTCGCCATCACGGAGCTCTAAGGCTTCGCCAGAGCCGGTCGAAGCGCCCGATGGCACAATGGCGCGGCCGAAGCCGCCATTATCAAGATAAACCTCCGCCTCCACGGTGGGGTTACCACGAGAATCTAATACTTGTCTTGCTTTGATGTTTGTAATTATGCTATTTTCCATATTATTATTATATACCAAAAAAATGAAACTTATGCTAAAATGATTTTAAGGTTTATAAAATAAAGGAGTTATTTATGGATGGAAACTCAGGGGCAACCCCTAATCCACTTAGCGCAGCACCGGATACGGGTCCTGCGCCAGCACCAACACAACCAACGCCGGCTGCGGAGCCGGCCGTAGCACCAGCCACTAGTGAGGCTATGACTCAGAGTGTGCCGGTAGAATCTTTAGATCCGAACGGCCGTCCGATGGAGAAAGTGGCGCCAGCTACTGCTCCGGCTAAGAAGAAGACTGGACTGATTGTCGGTATCATTATTGGTGCCGTAGTATTAATTGGCGGTATCATCGCAGCGGTGCTTTTGATGATGAATATGAACAAAGGTGATGCTGTGGCGCAGGCAATGTCAAAAATCATGGGTGGCAATGCTCCCGCAAATGTAGCGATTGACGGCGATATTACCGTCCTCGTTAATACCGAGGGTTCACCCATCAAGCGCGTGAATATTGATTTGGATTCCGACATCATCACCGGTTCGATGATTAATACTTCATCGGCGGTGCTCAACTTCACCACGAATGATAATAAAGATTTTTCGGTGGAATTTGATGAAGTTTATGCCGCCAATGGTGATTTGTATTTCAAGATTGATGGTATTACTGCGGTCTTGGAAGATTCGGATTTGATTGAAATACTGTCTAATGGCGCACTAACCAGCAATACTGCCGCCGGCATCATTGATGTGTTCGAAGTAGTAGACGGAGTATGGCTAAAGATTTCGACCGAAGAGATGAATGCCCTCGGTGGCTCTTTCGTTTCGCAAGACAGTCCTTTGACTTGTGTGACAAATTTGGTGACAGATTTGAACAAGAACAGCAATTCGACGGCCGAGTTATATAATAAATACCCGTTTGTGACTTCCACTACAGAAAATGTGGTAATCCCTGGCAAGCAAGGCCCAGTCTATCAGGTGAGTTTGGATAGTAAGAATTTTGCCGACTTTGCGAATTCATCCATCAATTCTGACGTGATGAGGAGAGCTTATGAATGTATGGGCTACGAGGACAATGTAGCAGTTGACGAAGCCGAGATTGAAAAGATGGTTGCTGCGATGCCAAAAGTTTACGTAGAAGTGAACGGCAACAACGACTTTACGAGACTATATCTCGAAAGCGATGTTAGTGAAGGTGCAGCTACCGCGACGATTGATTTGGGCTTTAGCTACCCAACCAATGTCAATGTCTCAGAGCCAGTAAACTACACGGATTTCTCAAAAGTTATCACGCAAATTATGTCTGGATTTTATAACATCGATGGGAATGGCAACGGAACGGTGAAAGTGAATAACAAATAGATTTTGTCAGAGGTTTACTTGACTTTTTGGCATAAGTGTGATATAATTAAAGTATGAATGAGGCTTTGAAACAAAAACTAAATAAACTCCCGGCCGCACCGGGGGTTTATTTTCATAAAAATGCGGCGGGGGAGATTATTTATGTAGGAAAGGCGGCGGTACTCAAAAACCGCGTCAGGCAGTATTTTCAGAAGTCGCATAAGGATGTCAAAACCGAAGCTTTGGTGGCAGAAATTAACGATACGGATTGGATTGTGGTAGACACCGAGATGGATGCGCTGTTTCTAGAATCCGAAATGATAAAGCGCTACATGCCAAAGTGGAATATTTTGTTGAGAGACGATAAGACGGTGTCTTATGTGCGAGTGACGATGAATGAGGAAGTGCCATATATTTCGTTTACGCGAAACCCAGTGGACGATAAAGCAACCTACGTGGGGCCGTTTTACGGCAAGTCGTCGGTAGAAAAGGCGGTGCGGATTTTGCGTCGGATTTTTCCTTATTACGTGAAACCTTATACGGGGCATAAAACTTTGGATACTGACCTTGGTTTGACCCCCGGGATTGAAGTGGGACGTTGTACGCCAAAGGATTATAAGCGGAATCTAAAGAAACTGATTCGCTATATTGAGGGCGACAGGGAAAAGTTGCTACGAGATTTGGAGAAAACAATGCGTGTGGCGGCCGCGAAAGGCGATTATGAATTGGCTGCCGAAGCGCGTGACCAGCTGTTTGGGCTGAAAGAGTTGAAAAAGAAAATTGTGTTTTCGGACAAGGAATTTTTGGATATTTCGTCGGATCAGGCTTTGAAACAGTTGCAAGATTTGCTTGGCCTAGCGGAGCCACCTCGTCGGATTGAGGGGTATGATATTTCGCACCAATCGGGCGAGAATACGGTGGGGAGTATGGTAGTGTTTATTAATGGTACGGCGGCGCGAAGCGAATACCGCAAGTTCAAAATTCGGACTTCACGAAACGATGATTTAAAGAGCATGAGCGAGATGATTGGGCGACGCCTGAAACATAAAGAGTGGGACTTTCCGGATTTGATTATTCTGGATGGTGGGGTTACGCAAGTGAATGCGATTTTGCCTTTGGCCGAGCCGTTTGGTATACCAGTGATTGGGCGCGACAAGTCGGGCGACCATACACGAAACGCGGGAGTTAAACTGGTAATTCCAAAGTATTCCGAACTGAAGGAATTACCAAATGATTCTCACGTTGCACGATTAATTGCTCGAATTGACGAGGAGGCGCATCGATTTGCGATTACATATCATTCTTTACTGAAACGAAAATCTATGCTAAAATAGTTCCTATAAGGAGTTATTTATGCAATTTGGCAGCTTTCTGGAAACAGTGACATTTATCTCAGCAATTCTAACTATTCTTTTGATTTTATTACAACAACGCGGTGCGACTTTGGGGTCGGGTTCGGCGAGTTCGAGTGAAATTTATACGACACGTCGGGGCTTAGAGAAGTCGATGTTTATCGCAACTATCGTGTGTGCGGTGATTTTTGTTTTATCAATTTTGGGGCTATTATTAATACCATCATAAAATATGAAAAAAACTATAACAAAGCGTGGGCAAAAAATTCTCAAGAAGTTTTCGAAAGCTTCGTTGAAGGCCAGTGAGGACAGCAAGGAACACATCAAGGAAAACTTGTTTCAGCGCATTTCGCATATTGCGAATATCCGGCTTTTGATTTTGGAATGGGGGCTTCTAGTGGTGGCATTGATTATGCTCGCGGTGACACAGGCATTTTGGTTTGGCGACTCTTATGCGGAAAATACTTGGACGACTGGTGGTACTTACACCGAAGCGACGCTCGGCGAGGTGGATTCGATGAATCCGCTGTTTGCCACTACTAATAGCGAACGGACTCTGAGCCGATTACTATTTAGCACTTTGGCGACAAATGATTATTCTGGTCATCCAAAACCCGAGCTAGCTCAGTCTATCACACCAAGCGAAGACGGCAAAATTTGGACGGTGAAACTGCGTGAGGGTCTGAAATGGTCGGACGGTGAGCCGATTACCAATGAAGACGTGATGTTCACTTTTAGTTTGATTAAGAATCCAGCCGTAACCACTATTTATGATGCCAACCTCGCCAACGTGAAGGTCACGGAAGGGGAGAACGGCACAATTGTGTTCACTTTGCCGACGGCTTATGCGGATTTTATTTCGGCGCTAATTATTCCAATCGTGCCAAAGCACGAACTTGCCGATTCAGACCCCAAGACCTTGATTGAAGATAGCTTTTCGAATGCGCCGGTCACTTCGGGGCCGTTTACCTTCAACGCAGTTCAATCTGGTGCTTTGACGCAGGATGAGACTTTTTATTTATCGGTAAACCCAAATTATTACAAAGAGGGCGCGATGCTGGGGAGTTTTGCCGTTCATGCTTACCTGGAAAGAGATGATATTATCGGGGCACTTAACAGTGGTTCGATTACAGCCACGGCGGAACTAAACGAAGCAGATGCGGAGAGGGTTACTACGGGTAAGTTTCTCCAGAAAAATTCTAGCTTGGATTCCGGGGCATTTATCTTCTTCAACACATCTAGTGCCAAGCTAAAAGACGCCGAGGTAAGGCGAGCTATTCGCCAGGGAATTGATATGGCGGCGGTGCGAGCCAACGTGCCGGAGGCTGAAGCAATTAATTATCCGATTCTGGAATCGCAGATGAAACTGACTGTTTATCCAGCTTTGCCAGAATATAATGCCGATGCGGCCAAAGCGAAGCTCGCCGAACTGCGTGGCGGAGAAAACGTTAGCCTAGAGCTTGCTACGGTAAATACCGGGATTTTGCCAAAGGTGACGGAAACTGTGGCGGAAAGTTTGAGAAATCTGGGCTACGAAGTAAACGTGACAGCTTACGAAGAAAACCAGGAATTTATTTCGAGCGTGTTGTCTAAACGTAATTACGACATATTGGTGTACGACATTGAACTAGGGGCCGATCCAGACCCGTTGCCGTATTATCATTCTTCGCAGGCGTCCAAGTCTGGGTTAAATCTGTCAAACTATCGGAATGCCTTGGTGGATGATTTGTTACTGGCTGGACGGGAAACCCTGGACCAATCACTTCGCGTCAAGAAATATGAGAGTTTCCTAGAGTATTGGGTAAGCGAGGTGCCGGCGATAGCGATTTATCGTTCGAATTTGACCTATTATTATAATCGCAATGTGCGAACGTTCAGCAACGATTTGAGATTGGTCACGGCACTAGATAGATTTGCGGATGTGACAAATTGGGCAGTCAATAATACGACCAAAAATAAAACCCCATAATGCAAATTGTATGATATAATATATACACGCGCCTGTGGTGGAATTGGTAGACACGCTACCTTGAGGTGGTAGTGGCCACATTTACGGCTGTGCTGGTTCAAGTCCAGTCGGGCGCACCAATGTTTTGGTAAAAAAGGAGGTAAATGAAAAAAACATTAGTTAGCATTATAGTTGCGATAGTTGCGGTGTTCGGTGGTGCTTGGTGGTTTGGCTCTGCGACATACGCGGAAGAGAACGAAAGCGCGGATGGAAGTTCCGAAGAGCAAACCAGCGAAGCGGCAAAGATGGCTACTAGCATTAGCGTGACGCCTGTTAGTAGAATCATGCAACTAAAAAGCGGCGAAGTATATGACAATAATTTTTCGATTAATAACGATGGCTCGCGTGAGCTAGCGGTGGAGATTTTTGCGGCGCCCTATTCTTATGTTTATTCGGAAGATACCGACTCTTACCAGCTTGGTTTCAGCAACGAGAATAACTACACCCAGATTGTACGCTGGATTACCTTCAAGGGCAAGGATGGCAATTATGCCAAGACCGCTAACTTTACTGTGGCGCCAGGAGAATCAAAACAAATTGACTTCCGTGTAACCACGCCTAGCAACCTACCCGATGGTGGACAATATGCCGTCATCTTCGCGCGTACCACCAATGGCGTAGCGTCGGCTAATGGCATTAAGACTGAAGCTAGCCCAGGGATGGTATTGTACGGCCGTTCGACTGACGGTGAGACCATCACCAAGGCAGAAATTTCTAACCTTTCGATTCGCCAATCCATTACCGAAGACAATGTGACGCGCAACACGATTAGCGCTTCCGCCAAAGTTAAAAATAGCGGTAATATGGATTTCAATGCCAAAGGAACGCTTGTAGTGGATGGCGTCATCGGTGGAGGTCACTATGAGACGCCGGCAACTGCTGGAAGAACTTCCGTAATCCCGGAGGCTGAATTGGTCGTATCCGACGAATGGAAAGAAACACCTGGTTTTGGCATTTTTAAAGTTAAATGGACGGTAGAAGCCGGTGGGGAAACAGAGACGATTGAGCAAATCGTAGTAATTAATATAATTCCGGTCATAATTATAACCATAATCCTATTGACAATTGTTGTTGTATGGTGTATAATTAGGGGTAAGAAGCGTAAAGAACGCCGTTCTAGACTATCAGTCTAGCAAACCGGTAGCCAATGCGAGTGGCAGTCTTTACAAATCAAAACAAATATTAAATATAAACAAGAGTGTAGAGTATGAAAAAGACACAAAAACAACTTTTAGGCTTTTTCGGCTTAGGTGCTGTGGTCGCGATGACTGCGGTCGCAATTGCATTACCTAGCCCTGCAGCCAATGCTCTTTCTGGCGTAACGGAGACGCTAGTAGTAAGAGTAGTAGGGGAAACACCAAATGTAAATGTGACCGGGATTGAGTCTGGTAGCGAGTTTTTTAGTCCAGACAAAGACGTCACAGTGACCTACGAGAACGTAGATCATATTGTAGTAACTTTGAAGTATACGGATTTGGATGGAGTGGAACACGAAGTGGTTTTGAAGGACGATTATGTTGATTATGCACCTGGGCAGGAAGATTTTCACTTGGATTTGAGAGGACCACAATTTGGGTATGGTAGTTATGTGCTGACGGTAAGAGGAACTGGTTATGATGGTGTGACGGACGAGGACATAATTGAGTTTACACGTACACCATTTACGGCGGAACTAGAGGAAGAGGAAGACAGTGGTAAGACATATGTAGATTTGGATTATGTGGCGGATGAGGAAGGCGAAATTGACGAAGGCGAGATTGAGAAGTTCGTTATTGAAGTGTATGACAAAGATGGCAATTTGATTAGCCCACTTTCACCGATCGAAGTACCTTCACCGGAGAAACAAGTAGAGCTTCCGTTCGACGAATATGATTTGGAGTCAGGAAAATACACGGTTAAAGTTACAGCTTATGATAAGAATGGTAAGGCCTTGGAAGTAAAGTATCTATACAAGGACTACGACAACGGTAAAGAAATTCCAGTGCCAGATACCAATGCTCCAGATACTGGTGGTCTATTTAAGAACCTAAACATTTCGCAAAGTGATTTCATGATTACGGGACTATTGATATTCTTTATGGTAGGAATTGCAGGGATTGTGTTTGTGAGTAAGAAGGACAAGAAGAACTCGAGAAGGCGTTAAAGAAATATTACTCTGCACAAAAAATCGGGCACCTCTAACTGCGAGGGTGCCCGATTTTGGTTTGATTACTCAGTTACGCCGAGCTCAATACGCTTGAATTGGCGAACAGTGATATTCTCACCGGTCTTGGCGATAGCTTCTTTGATGAACTGTTCAACAGTCTTGGTATCGTCCAAGATATAAGGCTGATTCATCAGAACCTTATCGGCAAAGGCTTTTTTCATTTGGCCTTCGAGAATCTTTTCTTTCATATTCTCTGGGCCTTTGAAGTTGGCTTCAAGCTCTTTGATTTTCGCTTTCCTGACATCTTCCGGAATGTCGTCTTCACTCACATAGAGTGGGCTCATCGATGCTACCTGCATAGCAATCTGGTGGGTCAAAGTTTTGAACTCATCAGTCTTGGCGACGAATGAAGTTTCGCAGTTGACCTCAACGATGGCACCAAGGCGACCGTCATGAATGTAGGCATCAACTAGACCTTCGCGGGTTTCACGGTCGCCGCGTTTCTCGGCTTTGGTGAGACCTTTTTTACGCATTGCTTCGAGAGCTTTGTCGAAATCACCTTTGGCTTCGACCAATGCTTGCTTAGCGTCAGTAAGACCAGCGCCAGACAATTCTTTTAGTTTTTTGATTTGTTCAATGGTAACTTTCGTGTCTGCCATTTTGCCTCCTATTAATTATTTTTTACCTGCTTTAATTGCCTCAACAAAGTAGTCAAGGATAAGTTTGGTCGCTTTGATTGAATCGTCATTAGCTGGAATGACATAATCGATTGGGGTAGGATCAACATTGCTGTCCACAATAGCGAAGACTGGGATATTCAAGCCTTTGGCTTCCTTAATGGCGTTCTTGTCTTCAAGAGCATCAGTCACAATGATAGCGGCAGGTTGCTCAGACATCTCTTTGATACCGCCATAACGTTCGTTTAGGAGGTCGATTTCTTCCTGAAATCTCTGAACCTCAAGCTTAGAATAGCGGTTTTCGAGCTCACCAGAAGCCATGCGACGTTCTAGGTCTTTTAGCTTCTTGATTTGGCGATTAACGGTCTCGACATTGGTCAAGGTACCGCCAACCCAACGCACCGTAACGTATGGCATCTCGACCGATTCGGCGGCCTCTTTGACAATGCCTTTCATCTGCTTCTTGGTGCCAACGAAAAGAACTTTTTTGCCGTTCTTGACGATGTCGGTGATTTTGGGGAGAGCTATCTCTAGGCCCTCAATCGTCTTTTCTAGGTTGATAATATGTACATCCCCACGCTTGCTGTGGATGTATGGTGCCATCTTAGGATGCCACCGACTGGTTTTGTGCCCAAAATGAGCACCACTCTCCAGTAGAGCCTTCATATCGACTGATATAGCCATCTATGATTTCCTTTCTCTTTGTTTTCGGGCCAATTCTAGTGCGCCATGCACTTAAGGAAACCTCCCAAAAACTGTTTCATTAAATGATATATGCTTCTATTATAGCACATATGCTTGAGAAAATCAAGAGAATCCTCTAAAATAGGTTTCGGATGGACAATATCTGATGCACTTTAAAAAGGAGGTGGAGAAAATGAAAGCACCATTAGAGGTAATGGACATACCGTCGTCTGGCCTTCGCTTAAATTTGGCTTTGCCGGAAGTATATAGCGCGCGTGAGCTGGAAGATCGCAAGTTGTATCTTTATGGTGAAATATCCAGTGTAGATGAATGCGAAGACGAGTTTGGGCCAAACATTTCGCCAGTGTCAATGCTAGTCAAGAAGATTATGACGATTAATACACTAGATAAGGATATCCCGCCGGAGGAAAGGAAACCCATTATCTTGTATATCAATTCACCAGGCGGAGAGGTCAGCGAGGGTTTTGCTCTGGTTTCAATTATCGAGGTAAGTAAGACGCCAGTTTATACCGTCAATGTTGGCGAGTGGTGTTCGATGGCATTCCTGATTGGAATTACCGGAAAAAAGCGCTTTTCTCTGCCGTATATGACATTTCTGATGCATGAGGCGTCTAGTTTTTCGATGGGTAAGATTAGCAATATGGAAGACAAGATTGACTATGACCGGAAGTTCGGCGATCAGGTCATCAAACAGCACATACTTAAGCATAGTTCTATGGATGAGCGCGAGTATGGCTTAGTGGAGAAAAAAGAGCTATACATGCTCCCAGAAGATGCGCTGAAATATGGTTTCATTGATGAAATAGTTACAGACATTGATACCATCCTTTGATTCGGGGCGAGCTTTGACTCGCCCTTTTACTTTACTTTTTTAAAAATCTCTGGTATAATGGTTAGCAATTATGAGTAAAAAAGAGTTACATCCCAAAGATTATCGCGATGTCGTGTTTTCCGACGAAGCGGCTGGCTTTTCGTTTTTGACCAAGTCGACAGCGAAGAGTGAAGAGACCATCAAATGGAAAGATGGCAATGAATACCCACTAGTCAAGGTACAGATTTCTTCAGCTTCACATCCGTTCTTTACGGGCGAAGAGAAGATTATCGATACCGAAGGTCGTGTGGATAGATTCAAGGCTCGTGCTGCAAAGGCGGCCAAGCTGAAGTCCGCTCTCGAGAACAAGGCGAAGAAAGCAGCCAAAGAAGCCGAGAAGAAGGCTAAGGCTAACGACAAAATCGAAGCAGAAGTCAAAGAATAATCTTGGAAAATCGGCACCGCAACAGGGCCGATTTTTTGTGGCTCCAAAAAAAAATACAGCCCGTGAGCCTGGGCTGTATTTTGTTTCGGTTGTTAACCTTTAGAATTTGATGTGGTTGCGACGGCGGTTATGAATGTAGCTGCCGATGAACCCGAGCGCGGCTACCGTAGCGAGGCCAAGGATAGAGGCCTCGATGATGTGTGCGCTAGCATCTTCGGATGAGTTGATACCAGTGTCTGGAACTTTAACATCGGAGCCTTCGTCTGCTTTTTTGGGCTCGCACTTGTCGAGTTTAGCAAATTCAGTTTTGAGGTCGTCACCGAAGCTAATTCGGTAAGTGGCACTGCGGCCTTCGTATTTACTCATTACCTCGATAGCATCTACGCCGTTACCAGCTGGGCGCTTAGCCATAGTCAAGATGTGGGTATCGTTGTTGAACGAGTAGTCGTTAGTTTTAACAATCGTGTTGTAGACGCCGACAAATTTCAAGCTAGCCGTGAGCTCACATTGATCGGTTTGGCCGTATTCGGTGTAAGGCTTAATGACAGTTTCCGGATCGGCGAATAAGGTGGCGAGCTTAGGCGATTTAGAGACATCAATAGTAGTCAAATCGTTGTCAACAACTTCAAGAGCTTGAAGCTCACTTGTTTCTGGTAGTTTTAATTTTAAGCTTGTAAGATGATTATGCGAAGCTTGTAGCCATGTGAGTTTCGTCTGTTTGGTCAAATCTAATTCCGTTAGTTCGTTTGCGCCAATGTTAAGCGTTTGCAATGATGGCTGAGCAGATAAGCTTATCCTGGTTAAACCATCACTATGCACATCTAGGTGCCTTAGATAAGACAAATCACTAAGGGTTATTTCGCCGAGATTTCCGTGACCTGCAATATATAGAGTCCTGAGACCCTTCATCAGGCTAAGACCCGTGGTGTCCGTAATTTTAGCCGTTGCTTTATAATATGACGGCAAATCGGAATAGCCCTCTCCAGTTGTACCATAATTACAGTTGAGCACTTCTAGCGACTCAACTTGTGAAACTTTGATACCCTCTTTAGTGGTAGCGTCGTCTGGATTCAATGCGTTATATTGGCCTACGACGCATTCTAGGAAGTTCTGATCGTTAAATGCGCCAGATGCTAACGCATCTGCGAATGTATTCGGCGCCATCAAAGCGGTGCCGCAAAGTGCCGAACTAGCAAGAACTCCGATCGCTAGAGCACTTTTTTTGGTTATTTTGTTCATTTTTATCCTTTCTGTTTGTTTTAGTATAACCTTTAATGCTTTAATCATAAGCTATTTGTAAAGTTTTGTCAAGAGTTTTTATATGTTATAATAAATACATAAAAAGGAGTTATTATGTTTGACACCAAAGAAGACCGCAAAAAAATGGAGGGGGTAATTGCGCGATTTGAAGATGAAATGAAAAAGGTTCGCACGGGTAGGGCGCATCCAGATATGATTTCTGGCGTCAAGGTGGAAGTGTATGGTCAGTTTATGCCACTAAACCAAGTAGCCAATATTACCGCTGCCGATGCGACTCTACTGGTTATCACACCGTTTGACCCGTCTAATATCCAAGCCATTGCTAGCGCCATCCGAGCCGATCAGGCACTGGGGCTAAATCCAGCTGACGATGGTCGCGTAATACGGGTGCCGATTCCAGCTTTGACTGAGGAGCGCCGTAAGGAAATCGTCAAAACCGCTTCGACAAAAGTTGAAGAGGCCAAGGTAGCTCTAAGAAACATTCGCGAAGATGCTCGTAAGGCAGTAAAAGTTGCCGCAGAGATGGGTGAAGACGTCAAGAAGCGTGCCGAGAAGGAAATCGATGAGCTCACCAAAGAATTCAGTGACAAAGTCGAGGCCGCGTTCAAGACCAAATCTGAAGAAATCATGAAGATATAATAGGAGAAAAATGACAGAATTAAAGCATCTCGGCGTTATTGCTGACGGCAATCGTCGTTGGGCAAAAGAAAGAGGTTTACCATCGATAGAAGGACACCGACAGGGCTTGAAGTCCATTGAGAAATTAGTAGATGGAGCGATGGAAGCTGGTATTCGGTATATTTCGTTTTACGTTTTTAGTACCGAAAACTGGGGTCGAAGCGAAAAGGAAGTTTCATATATTCTGAAACTAGCTGAGACTAAAATTTTGGGTTACGCCGAAAAGATGAAGGCCAAAAATGGACGCATGGTGATTCTGGGTTCCAAAAACAAGATACCACCGAAGCTGCTCACGATAATTGAAAAGGCTGAAAAGGTTACCGAAAATTGCGATGGGATTACGGTAGGATTTTGTTTCAATTACGGGGGAGAACAAGAAATCGCCGATGCTGCTAATATCGCTGCAGAAGTCGAAGGTGAGATTACCCCCGAAACCATTCGCAAACATTTGTACCATCCAGAAATACCAGATATTGATATGGTGGTGCGGAGTTCGGGTGAAGAAAGAATATCTGGCTTTATGCTTTGGCGCTCTTCTTATGCGGAATTTATGTTTATCAAAAAATACTTCCCCGAGATGGAAGGGTCAGACGTAAAAGAAATCGTAAAAGAATACGAAAAGCGTAACCGTCGATTCGGAAAATAATTTATTTGTGATATAATAATCTTATGGATATATTTTTAGGTGTGATTGTGGGGCTTATTGTGCTGATGTTTCTCGTTACGGCACATGAGTTTGGTCACTTTTTGGCAGCGAGAAGAAATGGTGTAAATGTACTAGAGTTCGGGATAGGATTCCCACCCCGAGCGATCGCTTGGCGCAAAGATCCGAAGACCGGCAAGTGGCATCGGTTGCCGCGCAAAGAATGGAAAAAAGAAAGTGTTTCAAAAGTAGTTTATTCCGACAGCGAAGATGGATTAGCGCAGAAGGGTATGATATTTAGCTTGAACTGGTTGCCCATCGGCGGATTTTGCCAGATGGACGGCGAGTCAGCAGCGGATACGAGGGCAGGAACCTTTGGCAAAGCAAAATTCTGGGCTAAAACCAAGATTCTGTTTGCTGGCGTAGCAATGAACTGGTTAGTGGCGTTTGTGATTTTTACAATTTTGGCCTGGGTAGGGATGCCAGAATTCCTAGAGGGCCAGTTCACCATGCCTAACGATACCAGACGCGATGCGACGCCAGTACAAATAACCATGGTGGCCGAAAATTCACCCGCCGAGCGAGCTGGACTAAAGGAAGGGGATTACATTTTAGCAGTAGACGACAATAATGTTCAATACTCTAGCGAGATAACCGACTACAACGAGGCGCATGCGGGCGGGGAAGTGAAATATAAAATCGAAAGAACCGAGACCGGCTGTGTCGTTCAACCAGATTGTTATCAGGAGCCTTGCCCATGCCTAGAAGAAGGCGAGACTAAGAAGGTGTTCGAATCTACAGTGACACTAAACTCGGCTGATTCGGAATATCTGCTTGGTGTCACGATGGCGTCATCGCAGGCTATATCATATTCAACCTGGTCGGCACCGATTGTAGGGGCAGGGCTCACCTTGCAGCTGACGGGCGAAACTTTCCGTGGTCTTGGAATCATGGTGGGAAATTTAGTGTCTGGTACGGCTCGCTTATTTAGTCCCAATGCAGAGGTACGCGAAGATGGGCAAGAGGCACTAGGCGAGGTGCGCGATTCAGTTTCTGGACCGGTGGGGATTATTGGTGTATTATTCCCAGCCTTTACTGCGGCGGGGCCGTCCAACTTAGCTTTCCTAGCGGCATTAATTTCAGTGTCTTTGGCCTGTATGAATGTGTTGCCTGTTCCGGCATTAGATGGCGGAAGATGGCTACTTATCGCAATTTATAAAATTCGCAAGAAAAAACTCACCAAGGAAACCGAAGAGAAAATCGTCTCACGCGCAATGATAGTATTACTCGCACTAATATTCCTCGTAACAATTCTAGACATCATAAGGATAGCGCAGTGAAAACCATAGTTAGCGCTATTGGTCTATTGATTTGGGTGGGCGTTTCGGTTGTGGCGTCACAACTAGCTGTTGGATACCTAATGGTGGCGCTGATGGGCGCGGAGAACTTTGTCCAACCAGTGCCAACTGCAATTTATTCTGCTTTATCATATATCATAGCGATGGTATTAATTATTTTCGTACCAAAGATTTTGGCCGATAAACGGAAAAAGGCTGATAAGAAAAAGGACAAATTCTCTAGTCATAAAGTGGATTTAGCTTCCGAACGCAAGGCTCTAGGATTAAAAGGCTGGCCAACTTGGACGGATATCGGTTTAGCGCCGGCTGGTTTTGTTGCTTATTTACTTTTAGCGGCTGGTCTCGCGGCATTGTTTAGCTTGTTCCCGTGGTTTAATGCGACAGAAGCCCAAGAAGTTGGTTTTAGCGTATATGTTGTGGGATTCGATCGCATAATCGCTTTTATTACGCTAGTAGTAGTGGCACCAGTGGCGGAAGAGATTATTTTCCGCGGATGGCTTTACGATAAATTGCGAGGGAAATTTCTAGAGAAATATTCGAATATGGTTTCCATCGTGGTATCAAATCTACTGGTGTCGCTTTTATTCGGCATAGTGCATATGCAGTGGAATGTGGGGGTAAATGTTTTCGCGATGTCCGTAGTAATGTGTGTGCTCCGAGAGATTACTGGTACCATTTATGCCGGAGTGTTGCTTCATATGCTCAAGAATGGCATTGCCTTTTATCTGCTCTACGTGCTAGGTATCACATAGATGGAAACTGTGGTATAATGCGTATATGAGATTTTCGAAAACTTTTATCAAAACTTTACGCGAAGCACCAAAAGATGAAACCGCTCGGAACGGGGCGTTGCTCACACGCGCTGGCTATGTCCATAAGGAAATGGCCGGTGTATATGATTATTTGCCTTTAGGTCTTCGGGTAATAGACAATATTAAGGGAATTATCCGCGAGGAACTCGGCAAGATTGGGTGCGAAGAAATCGCCATGTCGACCTTACAGAATCCGGAACCGTGGGAAAAGACCGGCAGGTATTCGGACCAGGAAGTAGACATTTGGTTTAAGACCGAGCTTTCTGCTGGTGGTGAATTAGGATTAGCGCCCACCCACGAAGAACCAGTGACAGAAATGATGAAATCCTATATCTCTAGTTATAAAGATTTGCCGCTTTACATTTATCAATTTCAGACTAAGTTTCGCAATGAATTGCGGGCTAAGTCAGGAATTTTAAGAGGCCGGGAATTCTTAATGAAGGACTTGTATAGCTTCCATACTTCAGAGGAAGATTTAGATAGATTTTATGCCGAAGTTGAAGAAGCTTATCGCCGGATATTTGAGCGAGTAGGGGTTGGCGATTCAACCTACGAAACTTTTGCAAGCGGAGGTATTTTCTCGAAATATTCACACGAATTCCAAACCGTTTTGCCAGTGGGTGAAGATACAATCTATTATAATGCCGATAAGTCCATCGTACTCAACAAAGAGGTTTACAACGATGAAGTGTTGGAAGATTTAGGCGCAAAAGGTGAAAAATTCGAAGAGACTACGGCTGCAGAGGTAGGTAACATTTTTAAGTTGAATTTTAAATATTCAGAGCCACTGGGCCTCAAGTTTATCGATGAGCAAAATGAACAAAAGACCGTCTATATGGGTTGCTATGGGATTGGTGTGTCACGCCTCATGGGCGTCATTGCGGAGAAGTTTGCGGACGAAAAAGGTTTAGTTTGGCCAGAGTCGGTTGCGCCATTCAAATACTATTTGATTGGCATTGGCGAAAAGGGAATGGCCGAGGCTGAGAAGTTTTTTGCTGGGCGCGAAGAAATGGCGTTGTTTGACGACCGCGACAAAAGGCCTGGCGAAAAGTTCGCAGATAGCGAGTTGATTGGTTTGCCATTTAGAATTGTGATTTCGGATAAAACTTTGGCAGAGAACGAAGCGGAGATTTGCGAGCGTAGCACTGGCAAAACTTGGCGCGTGAGTCTCACGGAATTGTTTGAAAAATTCTAACTTGCCGAGTAGGGTTGACACTTGAAGTGTTTTCGTGTAAACTTGATTTTGGTTATTAAGTTTGTCTATGAATTGGAGTCAAAATGATTAAGAAAACAATAAGTCTGACCGCTGAAGGCAAGAAAGATTTAGAAGCCGAACTTGATGAGTTGATAAAGAGCCGTCCGATGATTGCGGAGCGGATTGCTACAGCTAGGGCTTTTGGTGACTTGTCAGAAAATGAAGAATACAGCTCTGCGCGCAATGAGCAGAAAATCGCCGAGCGGCGCATTTTGGAGATTCAAGAGATTTTGAAGAACGCCAAGGTGATTCGTGGCGGCAAACGCACGAAGGTAGATCTTGGAGCATTGGTGTCTTTAGATTTAGGTGGGCGTAAATTGGAATATACCATAGTTGGGCCGACCGAAGCGAACCCATTAGAGGGTAAGATTTCCAATGAATCGCCAATCGGTAAAGCTCTGCTGGGACATAAGGCTGGTGAAACCTTTGATTTTAACGGTAGAAAAGTAAAAGTCATTAATATTCAATAAAATAGTAAAAGAGCCTTTCGGAATACGACTATTCAGATTAGACCCGAAAGGCATTTTTTGTGGTTTTATGTTATAATATATATTATGTTACTTGAAGATTATAGAAACGAAAGATTACGCAAACTTAAAGAGATACGTGAAAAGGGGATTGAGCCGTATCCATCAAAATCAGAACGGAATTGCAAAATTGCCGACGTGATAAACCATTTCGACGAAAAGCAGGGTCAGGAAGTAGTGATTGCTGGTCGCATTGTGGCGATTCGTTCGTTTGGAAAGTTGGTGTTTATCAAACTCCGCGACTATACGGGTGAGGTGCAGATTTTCATGAAAGCAACTGGCGAAGACACGCCAGAAGGATTATTTGGAGCTAAAGAAATCAAGCTGCTCGATATTGGTGATTTTATTGAAGCACGTGGCACGATTGATAAATCGCAAACTGGCGAAATCTCGGTGTTTGCTGATTTCGTAAAACTTCTAACCAAGACGCTGCGACCTTTGCCAGAACAGTTCACTAATAAGGAAGAGCGCTACCGCAGACGTTATGTTGATATGAATGTGAACCGCGAAGTGCGCGAGCGATTGGTGAGGCGATCAAAGTTTTGGCAGGCGACACGTGATTTTATGAATTCGCATGGATTTATCGAAATCAACATTCCAGTACTTGAACATACAACTGGTGGTGCAGATGCTGAGCCATTTGTAACGCATATGAATGCTTTGGACGAAGATTTTTATCTACGGATTTCACATGAGTTGCCATTAAAGCGATTACTGGGTGGCGGATTTGAAAAAGTATACGATATTGGGCCAAGATTTCGCAATGAGGGTGTAGATGATGAACATCTGCCAGAACATATTGCATTCGAGGCTTATGCAGCGTATGAGAATTACGAAGACGGCATGAAGTTTTATGAAGAAATGATGAAATATGTTTGTAAGGAGACTTGGGGAACTTTGAAGTTTAATGTGAGTGGGTTTGAGATTGATTTGGACCAAGAATGGCCGAGATATAAATATGCGGATTTATTGCGTGATAGGTTTGGTGTGGATGTATTTAACCCGGATAGAGAACAATTGATTCAGATTTTGCTCGAAAACTGGGAAACTGAAGATTTGAAACGAGAAGATTTCTTGCGCAAGCTAGAGAATACCACTACGCCACATTTGATTGACGATGTTTGGAAGCTAATTCGTAAGACTTCAGCTGGGCCATATTGGGTAATTGAAGAACCTTTAAGCTTATCACCGCTCGCGAAGAAGTCCGCCGAGAATCCTTTGGTGACGGAAAGATTCCACCCGGTGATTGCTGGTACCGAGATGGGTAATGGTTTCTCGGAACTAAATGACCCGATCGACCAATTAGAAAGATTCCAGGAACAGCAGGCGGCGCGCGATGCTGGCGACGCGGAAGCGCAGATGCTTGATATGGATTTCGTGGAGATGCTAGAATACGGCATGCCGCCAGCTTGTGGTTGGGGCAATTCCGAACGAAACTTCTGGCTACTTGAAGGCGTGCCAGGCAGAGAAGCAGTGCCATTTCCAACGATGAAGAGCAGAGAAGACTAGATTTCGATAGTTTTGGTGCGGGATTTGTGGCCATGGGTGATTTTGATGGCGGTTTTGGGAACATCGAAATATTTAGCTAGGAGTTTGATGAGAGCAGTATTGGCCTCACCGTCGTGAGGTTTGGCGCGTAGATAAACCGTCAACTCATGGTCGCCCGATTCAACGATTTTTTCCTGAGAGGTGCCAGGTTTTACGATTATAGCGTATTTCATGACTATATTATATAATATATATTATGGCTAAATTCAAATTAGTGTCAAAATACCAGCCGACCGGAGACCAGCCTTCCGCAATCAAGCAGCTCGTGGAGGGGATTAATCGTGGTATCCACGAACAAACTTTGCTGGGCGTAACTGGTTCTGGTAAAACCTTTACGATGGCGAACATTATCGAGCAGACTCAGCGCCCGACTTTGATTTTGGCACACAATAAGACTTTGGCAGCACAATTATATTCTGAATTCCGGGAGTTTTTTCCGGAGAATGAAGTGCATTATTTTGTTTCTTATTTCGATTACTACCAACCGGAGGCCTATATCGCTTCTACGGATACTTATATCGAGAAAGATTCGGCCATCAACGATGAGATTGACCGTTTGCGACATGGTGCTACAGAGGCACTACTGACGCGACGTGATGTGATTGTGGTGTCGTCCGTTTCCTGTATCTACGGCATCGGTTCGCCAGCGCATTACGAAGAGATGTCATTGCCGATGTGGCGGGGGAAAACGGGTTGGACGATTGGCAATAAAGAGTTTGAGGGGCTTCCGGAGGTTACGACCGAGGATGAGGGCGCGAGCCCCGTAACGACGGGCGCGAGCGACCCGTCCCCGAAAAACTTTATTGGCAATCGTTTGTCACAACTTGATTTCATTCGCCGACTCGTCGGAATGCAATATCATCGAAATGATTTGGCGTTTGAACGTGGTAATTTTCGTGTGATGGGCGATACGATTGATTTGTATCCGGCAAATGGGGAATATGCCTATCGATTTGAATTTGGGTTCGATACGCTTGAGGAAGTTAAAATCGTAGACTCGCTGACTTTTGAGGTACGAGAAAAACCTGACCATGTACACATCTTTCCGAACACCCACTACGCTACGCCAATGGACCAGCTAGAAAAAGCCTTGGTGACGATTCGGGCAGAATATGAAGATAGATTGAAATATTTTGAAAAACATCAGAAGTATTTGGAAGCCCAGAGACTTTCGCAGCGCACTAAGTATGATCTCGAAATGCTAAAAGAAACCGGTTTCGTGAAGGGAATTGAAAATTATTCTAGGCATCTGGATGGCCGGAAGGCCGGAGAACCACCCTCCACGTTGCTCGATTTCTTCCCGAGGGATTTCTTGCTGATTGTAGACGAATCACATATGACCTTGCCGCAGGTGAGAGGAATGTATAACGGCGACCACGCTCGCAAGCTAGCTCTTGTGGATTATGGGTTCCGTTTGCCATCGGCGTTAGACAATAGGCCTCTAACTTATGGTGAGTTCCAGAAGCATATCAATCAAGCCGTTTATGTATCAGCGACGCCAGGAGAATACGAATTGGAGGTTTCACCTAAACCAGCTGAACAGGTTATTCGCCCGACCGGTTTACTAGATCCAGAGATTGAAGTCCGATCATCCGATGGTCAGATTGATGGCTTAATGGAAGAAATTGATAAACGAATCGCAAAGGGCCAGAGGACACTAATCACGACTTTAACTAAGCGCATGGCAGAGGATTTGACTGACCATCTAAAAGAGCGGGGGGTAAAGACGGCATATATTCACTCAGATGTTGATACTTTGGAGCGCGGAGATATTCTCCGAGATTTACGCGAAGGGGTGTACGATGTGCTGGTTGGCATCAATCTATTGCGCGAGGGGTTGGATTTACCGGAAGTATCACTAGTGGCGATTTTGGATGCCGATAAAGAAGGTTTCTTGCGCTCGGAATCGGCCTTGATTCAGACGATTGGGCGCGCAGCGAGACACGAAGAAGGCAAAGTAATTATGTATGCGAATTTCATCACTGAAAGTATGGAAAAAGCCATTAGCGAAACTAACCGACGACGCGAGATTCAGAAAGAATACAATGAAAAACATGGCATTACACCTCATTCTGTGAAAAAAGAAATCTCCTTGGGACTTCGCGCGATTATTCCGGAGAAGGAAAAAGAGAACAAGTTTGACGTCAAGCGTATTCCGAAGGATGAGCTACCAGCACTCATTAAACAGCTTTCTTCCGAGATGCAACTAGCGGCGGCTAATCTGGAGTTTGAGAAAGCTGCGGCACTGCGTGATGAGATTGAACGTATTAAAGATTATATGGGTGGAAACAAAGGATAAAAAAGGTTTCCTCCTTAGCATACGTTTTTTGACTTCTGTTAAAGATTGTTGTATAATTATAGTCGGTAATTATAGTTTGTAATTAGAACATTAAAAGGAGGCTATCTATGTCGGAAAAAACCTGTTTGACGTATGATGAGATTTCAGAAGCCATAGCAAATGGTAACACGAAACAAGTAAAAGAGATGTTTGAGGGTTTTCACGTCTTAAAAGGTAAAGGCGCTTCTACTCGCGTAACCGCTTCTGCTTTGACGCTTATTAATTTCGCGCTCAGAATAGCAGCGGTCAAAACATGGAAAAAGGAGTTGGGAGACGATATGGCCAATGTATTGATTGAGTACATTTCACCCATAATCAACATCTTCGGTTTCGTCTATTCATTGGTAGACCAATCATCCGTTGTAGACTTCGACGAAATCCCCAAAGAAATCCGCGACAGTTTGCGCAAAAACGCCTACACCAAAAAGATCGGGGAGCAAATAATGGCATTAGATAAAGACACGTTCGGTAAAATGCTCAGGTACCTTATTACCAAAGAAGAAGTCGAGTGTTTGAACCTGAAATTTAGTTTACCGATTGCGCAATACTGTTTCGTGAATGAGATAATCCCCAGGAATGCCTTTTTCTCATATATGGGTAATTGTCTCAATGAGTCACGGGAATATCACGCTTTTGCTGGCTTCATGGGTGACTTGATAGGCATTAGCTAAACAAAGATGCCGTCCATAGCCTACCGATACCCCCTCTAGAGAGGGGGTATTTTGATTTAGTTTTTTATGTTATAATTAAAGCATGAGTGCGGTGGGCATTGCTGAGATTGATAAGATAAAAAAACGCATTAGGCTATGCGATTATTTATGCGTGGCACAGCTTTTTCTACAGGACAATTTTTTGCTAACGCGAGAGCTAAGGTTTGAAGATGTTAAGCCTAGGCTACTTGGGCATTGGGGGACTTGTCATGGCATCAACGTGGCGTATGCTAATCTAACAGCACATTTCATCGACGATGACGATTTTAGCTTTATCTTAGGTCCTGGACACGGGTTCCCGGCACTACAAGCTAATTTGTGGCTGGATGGCGAACTGGCCAAAGTAGATCCCAAAGCAACCGTCGATGAGGCTGGATTAGAATACATTTGCCGAAATTTTTCGTGGCCTGATGGTTTTCCGAGTCACGCCAGCCCTTATACGCCCGGGATTATCACGGAGGGTGGTGAGCTTGGTTACGCGCTAGCTAATGCTTACGGCATGAATCTTGGACACCCCGAGAAGACTACCGCCGTGTTAATTGGCGATGGGGAATTAGAAACGGCGACTGCAATTGATTCTCTGAATCTTCGCAACTTATTGTCTGGCTCTAATAATGGTAAGGTTTTGCCAATTTTACATCTCAATGGTTATAAAATTTCGGCACCATCGCTCTATGCGCGCAAATCCGAACGCGAACTAAATGAATTGATACGAGGCTTTGGGTTTATGCCGTGCTGGGTGGGTGAAGATGTGGAAGAATTTCAGCTCGCTCTCGATAATATGGGCGAATCTCCGTTCTTCGTCTTAAAAACCGAAAAGGGAGAAGGTGGACCAAATAGGTATCACCTAGCACATCAGATACCGCTGAAGTTGCCGAAGACTAATCCGGATGAGCTAAAACAGCTAGAAGAATGGCTAAAAAGTTACCAAGTGGATGAGCTAATAAAAGAGGCGTTTGATGGAGTTTTGGTTTCGGAAACAGGAGGTAGTGATGATTGATAAAGTCGAACAGCCTGGCGCCGAAAAGTTTTCACCGGCCAAAAGAATCGGCGAACTCTTGACGGAGGAATTTAAACACAACCCGCATTTTTATTTCTTTTCACCAGACGAAACAACCTCGAACAAGCTTGATCAGATTTTTGAGGTGGAAAAACGTGCGTGGGGTAGCCTTCCAATTGAATCTTGGGATTTGCCGGAATCGGAAAATGGACGAGTCGTAGAAATGCTATCAGAAAATGTATTATTCTCGGTGATGTGTGGACACCTAGCAAATGGCGAAAAGGCCATGATGGGGAGTTACGAAGCGTTTTACCCCATCATTACGGCGCAGTTGTTACAGCAAATGAAGTTCATCAAACAATCTAAATCCGTGCGTTGGCGCAAGCCGATGCCAGCAGTGAATTTATTATCTACTTCGACCTGCTGGCGACAGGACCACAATGGATTCACGCATCAATCTCCGGCTTTGATTTCTACTTTACTATCAGTGCCTTCTGGTCTCGCGAATTGCCTTTTCCCGATTGATGACGTGGCGGCAGAAGAAGCGTTTCGTTTCATGATGGATGCCGAGAATGTTGTAAATCTTACAACATTTGATAAGAATGAGCGGCCGAGATATATTGATTCACACCACGCTAAATATGAGTTTGAGAACGGCGGAGCATCAATTTATCAATTCGCTTCAGACGAAGAGCCAGATATTATTTTTGCCGGCTGCGGTGATATTACGGGCCACGAAATGATTGAGGCGATTAAGGTTTTGAAGAAGGATTTACCTACCATAAAGATTCGTTTTGTATATATTAATGCTTTGTCATATCGTGGGATCGGCACAACTCAAAACAAACTGAGTGGTGATAAATTCTCGGAGCTGTTCACTGCCGATAAACCGATTATTGCAAACTTCCACGGATACCCCGAAACTTTGGAGAACATATTGGAGAATTATACATTCCGGGGCAGGCTCAGAGTTCATGGTTTCAATGAAGAGGGTTCAACTACCACGCCATTTGAGATGTTACGACGTAATGCGGCTTCAAGATATGATATTGCGATTGATGTGGCGAAATTGGCACATCGACTCGATTTGGTTTCTAAATATGAAATGTTCCTCGCCCAGAACCACTTTAGAGCTATACAATCAGGTGAAGATTTGATAAAATAACAATGTTATGGAAATACTAACATTGATTATTGTTTTGGTAATTTTGGCGGAAACTACTTTTTTGTTGGTCAAGAAATACAAACCAATGCGAAGCGGAGTGCGAAAGATCTATGTAGATACCTCCGCACTGATTGACGGCAGGATACTCAATGTGGCCAGAACTGGGTTTATTGATGGGGATTTAATCGTGCTAAAAAGCGTACTAAGAGAGCTACAACTACTCGCGGATGGCAAAGATAGTGAAAAGCGTAACCGGGCGCGGGCTGGGCTCAATAATGTGTCGGAATTAGAGCGCGTGATTGAGGTGAACACTGTCATAGAGGATGACGGGGAAGACTTTGTAAAGGTAGATGAACAATTATTGAAATTTGCAAAAGCAAATAAGGGTGCTATTCTGACGATTGACTATAACTTAATTAAAGTTGCCGAGGCAGAAAAAATCCAGGCGTTAAACGTAAATGATTTGGCTTTAGCTGTGAGAACCGAGTTCTTGCCAGGCGAGAAAATTAAACTTAAAATCACAGAGAAAGGCTCAGGCAAAGGCCAGGGCGTGGGGCATTTGCCGGATGGGACAATGGTGGTAGTCGATAAAGCATCTGGCAGAATTGGGAAAGAAATCACAGTTGAGTTTATGCGATATCATGAAACCTCTTCCGGCAAAATGGTGTTTGCGAAAATTACGCGCCAAAAATAATTAAGGATTCTTTTTAGAATTGTCGTCAACCTTAGTAGGAGTTAATGTCATCTCAGCACTTGCCGTGTAGCCGGCCGCATCCGTAATCATTATTTTTACGCCAGATTCGGTATTATTTAACGTGTAGCCATTGACAACACCGCCACTACCAATTGAAATATTATTGTAGTCAGTGGTTTTACCGTTGGCGGTAACTTGGAGAGTGTAACCAGTTATATCGTAACTACCTTTACTGATAGTTGCCACTACTTTGTTGCCACTGGTGGATATAGCCACCGTAGGTGGAACATAATTACATGGGTCGCTAGTTTCATTGTCATAAGGTTCCGGTACAGTATAGTTATCCTTGCCAGTCATTGGGTCAGTGATTTTAGTAACTTCGACGGCTATTTTATATTCCTCCTTGGTACACTCAGCAGCTAAAAGGTGATTGTAGCGGTTAAAAGTTAGGGTTTCTTTGGCGATGCCGGAGTTTTTGCTAGCGTCAAACCAGCTTGGCCAAATATCAGAGTGGCCATTAACAGTTAGGTGCTTGATGCCGGCTGGGCGCACGGGCTCGTCGCCAGGATGCCAGCGACCGTCTGGCTCATAGACTTCACTATGGACACGCCCCATGTATTCGGCAACGGTATAACGCGCAATATCGTGCGTATTGGAGGTTAAGCCGCTACCATCGTGATTTCCATTCCAGACCAACGTAGAAACAGCGGTGGAGTAGCTCTCCATCAAGGAGTCTTTAGTGACGGCGGAGTTAGCCGTAGTAGTAGTACCGGTCTTGGTAGCCGTCCAAACGCCCGGAATGACATAACCGGCACTTTGTGAACCGCCAGCGGCGTAAATGCCGAAGCGGGCACCGCCATCGGATAGGATATCAGAAATCATATAAGCGACTTGGTCATCCACTATGCGAGTAGCTTCTTTGTCGGTCCAGGATTCAATTACTTCACCAGAGGAATTCTTGACCTCCAAAACATAGGCGAGATCTTTATAGGCACCGCCACGGGCAAGGGAAGCGTAGGCGTTGGCGTGTTCAACCATCCTAACACCACAACCGGAACCGATGGCGATGGAAAGACCATAGCTATCGCGACCTTCGCAATAGGCTTTGTCACCCAATGCGTGTGCTACTTCAAGTGAATTGTCGATACCGTTAATATATAAGGCTTTAACTGCGGCAATATTGAGCGAGTGGCCGAGTGAGAAACGGATGGTTACGTTGCCATAGAATGAACCCGTGGCGTTAGTCAAGGCACAGGAACCGGAGTAACCAGCACAATATAGTCTATTGATGTTTTCGTCTTTCAGGACACTGCCTGGGCCATAATTAATACCATCGCGTTGCATGAAGAGCGGGGAATAATCCAAAATTGGCTTAATGGAAGAACCAGGTTCAACTAAGGAATCGGTCGTGACGTTCAATTCGCCATAGGTAGGGTTGAAGAAATCAGAAGAACCAACCATGGCTACGACCTGAGAGGTTTCGACGTCCACGGAGACAAGTGCGAGATTGTCGCTACTATTCTTGTAAGCGTGACTCATACCAACCTGAACAGCGTCTTCGGCGATTTTCTGGGCACGTAGGTCGATAGTGGTCTTAATAGTCCAGCCGCCAGCACGCATGGTGGAAATGCCATATTTCTTCTCGAGCTGTTTTTTGACTTCAAGCACAAAATGTGGTGCCAACATGCCAGCATATTGGTTGGCTTCGGGTTGAATGGTGTCAAGAATGGCAACTTCTTTGGCGGAGTTAGCTTCTTCTGAAGTGATATAACCCATGGAAACCATATCGTCTAGTACTTTATGCTGGCGTTCGATTAACATCTCGTTGCCATAAACATTGTAAGGGTTCAGGACGGCTGGGTTGTTTGGAATGGCAGCAAGCAAAGCGGCTTCTGCCAGGGTCAAGTCCTTGGCGGATTTACCAAAGTATGTTTGCGAAGCGGATTCTACACCATTACGCCGACCACCATAAGGTGATTGGTTAAGGTACATGGTGAGAATTTCTTCCTTGGAATACATTTTTTCTAGCTCGATGGAAAGAATTAACTCTTTAATCTTACGTTGTAGGCCACCACGGTTAGCCGAGGCAGCTTCGTCAGAGAAATAAACTTGCTTAATCAACTGCTGAGTCAAAGTAGAGCCACCCTGGACACCCCGACCACCTAGGGTGGAAAGGGTAGCACGGATGAGCGCGATAAAATCGACACCGTGATGGCCATAGAAGTTTCTATCCTCAATCGCAACGGTGGCCTGATACATATATTCAGAAATGTCGTCACCACTAACTACGAGACGATAATCTTCGTTGCCGGTGTCTTTCCAAAGTAATTCGCCGTTACGATCTAAATAGGTGTTAACGGTCTCAGAAATGGTCATTTCGTCAAGGCGGATTTCTTCAAGGTCTTTCTTGTAGTACAGGAATAAGCCACCGATAAAGATAATCCCGATTAAGATACAAGCTGCAATGAATTTTAGGATGGCTTTTTGGCCACGCCAAGAGAACCACCATTTAAACACACGCTTAGGATGTAGGCGAGCAAAGAAGCGTTTAACTGGTTCTTTGGGAAGCTTAGCTAGCTCTTCGGCGCGCCGACGCGCATTGGCCTCTTTCTTGGCTCGGTGTTTATAACTCAAGCTAGAATAGAGATTCATATTTTTCTTCGCAGTTTTTTTGGATGATTTAGCCTTTTGGGATTTCCTCGGCAAAATCACCTCTGATTTCTTTTTTGCCATATAATTATTATACACCATATTTTGAAAAACATAAAAATTAATTTGTGATATATTATATATATGAGGAAATTTAAGTTTCGTTCCGTTGTGGCGCTTGCGAATATTAAGCTGTCGGTGAAGTCGGCAGCGATTGTGCTTGCGTCTTCGACCTTGGTTTCAGCTCTTCTGGGATTATTCCGTGACCGTTTACTAAATTCCTATTATCTTGGTACTTATCCGACTGGAATTGACGCTTACACAGCAGCTTTTACGATTCCGGATTTCATGTTCTTCATTTTGACCTCAGGAGCGTTGGCGGTCTCATTTATCCCGGTGTTTAACCAGCGTTTGGCGACCGGCAATAAGAAATCTGCTTGGGAGATGTCTTCTAGTTTGATTAATCTTTTAGCACTCTTGACGTTGGTTGCCTCAATCCTAATTATGATTTTTGCGGATCCTTTGATTCGCTATGTGGTGTCGCCTGGTCTCGATGAGTCTGGGATGGTGCTAGCTATCAATATGACGCGCGTGATTGCAATTAATCCATTTTTATTTTCGATTGCTACGGTGCTAACCTCAATGCAACAGGCGGTGGGTCGGTTCATTTTCTACGCTTTTGCGCCTGCTATATATAATATAGGTATCATTATCGGTATCACTGGATTTACCGGTGGGATTAATTTGTTTGGCGTGCAGATTTTCGAAGGTGGGATTATGGGTGTAGCACTCGGTGTGATTTTGGGTGCAGTATTACAGCTAATCGTGTCTTTGATTGGCTTGTTTGGATTGGGCTTCGATTATGATTTCAAGATTTATTGGCGAAACCAAGGTTTCAGGACGATTTTGCGGCTATTGCCACCTAGGTCACTAGACCAGGGGATTGATTACGTAAACGCTCTGGTGTCTACTAATTTGTCTTCAAGGATGGGGGCAGGAGCAGTGCGGTCGTTTGATCAGGCGACTACTCTACATACGGTGCCGGTGAGTCTTGTGGGCGTGGCGATTTCGACGGCCTTTTTCCCGAAACTGACAGAAGAATTGGGGAGTGGTGACAAGAAACGATTCAATGAAACTTTCCAGCAGGCACTTCGTACTATCATTTGGATTGCGCTGCCGATTTCGGTGATTGCGTTCTTTGGACGCGGTTACGTGACAAGTTTTATTTCAAATATCGGTAATAACGATAGCAACGGAACGATTTCGTCAATTCTGGGAACTCTGTGCGTAGCGATTTTCGCAAAGTCGGTTTTCCATATCGCGTCGCGAGGGTTTTATGCCTACCAGGATACCAAAACACCATTTCGCGTTTCGATTGTAGCAATTGGTTCGACAATTGCTTTGATGGTATTATTCGCGGCGTTGGGTTGGGGTGTGGACGGCCTAGGTGTCGCGCAGTCTATCGGAGCGGTGGCGGAAATCATAATATTGTTGGGCATCTTGCAGCGCCGCGCAAAAGGCGATTTGCTCGACAAGGCGTTTTGGCGAGCTTTTATCCGAATGCTAATTGCGACAGCAGTAACTGGATGCGTAGCGTTCTCAATGACTAAGTTTATTCCTTTGATGGCGACGGATAATTCGTTGGTCATCACGATACCGAAGTTTTTGTTGATTTCGGTGGTTTCTTTGATAGCATATCTCGTGGCCAGTTATTTCTTGGATCTTAAGGAATCGAAACCAATTTTTGAATTTGTCAAGAAAAAACTATTTAAGAATGTGAAATAGGTGGTATAATAAAGAGATGGAAATAAAACGCGAGGACATCTTACATCTGGCTGATTTGTCGGAGCTTTCGTTGTCGGAAGCCGAGATTACTACTCTTGAGAAAGATTTGCAGGGGATTATTAATTATATTTCACAAATTGGAGAGCTAGATACTAGCAAGGTAGAGCCAACTTACCAAGTGTTTGAGATGGAAAATGTTTGGAGAGATGATGTCATTAAAGAACAGGACGCAACACGGGAAGAGCTATTGGCGCTCACCAAAGAAGAAAAAGATAACCAAGTAAAGGTGCCAAAAGTATTATGAAAACCGCTAACAAGAAAGTAACTGCCGAAAGACTAGTAAAAGATGCTTTAGAGAAAGCAAAGCATTTTGCGGATTATAATATTTTTACGTTCCTGGACGAAGAAGGGGCTTTGGCGCGAGCACGCGAGATTGATGCACGAATTGCCAAGGGTGAGAAGGTTGGGCGCCTGGCCGGCGTACCGTATGCACTCAAGGATAATTTCTTGTCACCACGCGGAGAGACGACGGCAGCGGCACATATTTTGGGTGGTTTCGTGTCGCCCATTACGGCTACTTCAGTAGAGAAGATTGAGGCGGAAGGTGCAATTATGATAGGGCGCGTCAACATGGATGCGTTTGCGCATGGTTCTTCAACGGAAAACTCGTATTACGGGCCAACTTTGAACTCCCATGACCGTGAGCGGGTGGCCGGTGGTTCATCTGGTGGCTCAGCAGTGGCGGTGGCATTAGATATTGTCGAATTTGCGCTAGGCACAGATACGGGCGGTTCGATTCGGCAGCCAGCGGCTTTCAATGGTATTTATGGGTTCAAGCCTACTTATGGAACAGTGTCACGATATGGCGTAGTAGCGATGGCCTCATCGACGGATTGTATTAGTTTTATGGCGCAAACGCCGGATGATATTGATTTACTCATGTCTATTGCCTCAGGACAAGACCCGAAGGATATGACCACTTTGCCAGATTATTATAACGATAGCAAAGTCAAGAAGGTAAAGAAAATTGGCGTGGTTACGGATTTTGATAATGATTCAATTGACATTGAGATTCGTAAAGCCTTGAAGAAAAAGTGCGAATTACTAAAGTCAAAAGGTTACGAAATCGTCGAGCTGTCGATGCCATCGCTCAAATACGCCTTGAATGCGTATTATGTGATTGTGCCGGCGGAGGTGGCTAGCAATTTGTCGCGTTATGATGGAATTCGATACGGATTTCGCTCGGAAAAGTCTGAGGTTTTGAACGATTTATACAAGCACACGCGCGATGAAGGCTTTATGCCGGAAAACAAGCGCAGAATTATGGTTGGTAACTTTGTGCTATCGAGTGGATTTTACGATGCATATTTCTTACAAGCGGCAAAAGTGCGGACCCTGATTGTAAACGAATATGCGAAGGCGTTTGAGCAATGTGATTTTATCCTGATGCCGATTTCACCAAATCCGCCATTCAAGCTTGGCGAGAAAGTAGACGATCCGGTAGCAATGTATATGGAAGATATGATGTCGGTTTCGACCAACCTGGCGGGTATACCAGGCCTAGCGGTACCGGCAGGCGAAACCACTAATGGACTACCAATTGGGCTACAGCTAGTCGGGCCAAGGCGGAGCGATAAATCACTAATCGAATTTAGTAAGGAGCTAAACTAATGGACGGTGGGGTTGTAACATTTGTGATTGCTATTTTAATAGTAGCGGTTTTGATTTTCGTGGCAATTTTGCTAACTGGGAAACGTGGACACCATTTCAATATGGAACAGTACCAAACCAGAATGTTGGAAATCGAAAACGGGTTAAAGCAAGATAATCCAGCAAGTTTTATAGTTAGTATCATCAATGGAGATAAATTGCTAGATAAAGCTTTGATTGAAATGGGCGTGCCTGGCAAAACTATGGGCGATAGATTAAAGAGAGCCGGCGATAAATTCAGCAATCTAAACGCAGTGTGGCGAGCTCACAAGTTGCGCAATACCATCGCACACGAATCTGATTTGGAAATAAGTTATAAACAGGCTTATAATGCTTTGGCGGTTTACAGGCAAGCATTAAAAGATTTAGGAGCAATATGAAATATATACCGACGATTGGAATTGAATGCCACGTACAGTTATGTACCAAAACGAAGTTGTTTTCTGAAGTAGACAACGATGCGAGAGGGAAGGAGCCAAATTCTTGCGTGTCGCCAGTGTGCTATGCTTTGCCTGGGATGTTGCCAAGACTAAATGGGGAAGCGATACGGCTAGCCATTCTAGCGGGTCGCGCTATGAATTGCGAGATAAATCCTCGTTCACGCTTTGATCGTAAGCATTATTTCTACCCGGATTCGCCTAAGGGGTATCAGATTACTCAGTTTTACCACCCGATTATCGGTGAGGGTTACGTGGAGTTGCCGTCCGGCGTAAAAGTACGCATAGAACACGCACATCTGGAAGGCGACGCGGGTAAATTGACGCATTTTGATACTTATTCGCTAGTGGACTTGAACCGCGTGGATACACCATTAATTGAAATCGTTTCGATGCCCGATATCCATTCGGCAAAAGATGCACATGATTATTGTAAGGAATTATGGCGTTTGATGTGCTTTGCTGGAGTGACTTATGGTGACTTGTACAACGGCAATATGCGTTTTGACGTCAATATCTCGTTGGCGCCAGAGGGGTCCGATAAGCTCGGTACACGAGCGGAAGTAAAGAATTTGAATTCGTTTAGAAGTGTTGAGCGGGCGGTGGAATATGAAATCAAGCGTCAAAGTAAGTTACTAGATAAAGGTGAAAAAGTAATACAAGAAACACGCGGCTGGAGCGATGCTACCGGTGAAACCACAGGACAACGCTCTAAGGAAGAAGCCAAAGATTACCGCTACATGCCGGAACCAGATTTGCCACCGATTAATCTTAGCCCTGAGTTCATCGCTGAAGAGTCGGCGAAGTTGCCTTTGATGCCAAAGGATTATCGTGAGAAATTTGGCAAAGTGATTGCGAGTGATATTTTGGAGATACTACTAGATTATCCTCAATTAACAATAAAATTAGAAGAAGTTGCTAGCTCCTCCTCGGGAGCGCTCCGGGGCGCTAGCCCAAGTCTTACTCCCTCGGATGAGCCATCAACTTCTTCCATAACATTGCTATCTAATTTATTCGTATCGGTGTTGCTTGCTGAGGAGAAGTCGGCAGAGTATTTGAATGATTTGCCGAGTGCGCAGGATTTGAGTGAACTAGCTGAGATGAACGAGAAGAAAGAGCTGTCATCTACAGCAACGAAAGAGGTGTTTTTGCGATTATTCGATCCGCAAATGAAAGGACGGGGCACGAGACAGATTGCTAAAGAATTGGGATTAATTCAGGAAAATGATTTAGGGGCACTAGAGAAAATAGTTGATGCGGTTCTAGCCAAACCAGAGACTGCGAAAGCTCAAGCCGATTTTAAGGCAGGGCAAGAAAAAGTGCTAGGATTCTTGGTGGGACAGGTGATGAAAGAATCTCATGGTAAAGCCAATCCCTCAGCAGTGCAAGAGATTCTGCGTAAGAAGCTAAAATAGCCAGCTTATTGACTTTTTACCTCTATTATGCTATAATATAGTGAAGGGGGCATTTTTGCCCATATTTTGAAGGAGGTAAATATGGTAAAAAAATGGAGAAATTTTTGTCTATCCCAAGTGGGAGAAGATGAAAGTCAAAGAGAGAGGATTAAAAACCTTTTGAGTAACTTGTGTGAGGATATCCACTTCAAATCTATGCCTGAAGCGGTATCTGAGTTCATTAAAAGGAACGTCTTAGGGTTATTGCTGGAGCAGCTCTGGTTTATAATCCTGGAAATCGGTAGCTACGATATCGTTTATCTGCCGGACAACCAGGAAATGCCCGACAAGCAGTGTAAGAGTCTGTTATTTATAGACGAAAAAGTTTGCTTGGTCGGACAGAAAACCTCCATACCTGTGTTCGATTATCTCGAATACTACCAGAAACATGGTGGATCGGAAATCGTCACCGAGTATTCGGGCATCCCAGTTGATAAGCAAGGGTATGTTTATCAGAGTATCGTTGAATATATCCGCCAGCAACTGGCCGAAAGACAACAGCAGCCTTCTGTTGGCTAATAAGTAAAGTGTTCCTTTATGAGACCCCGAAATCTCGGGGTCTTTTTCTTGCTTTTTTATGGGAAAGTGTGATATAATTTTGGAAAATATGTCTTGTTTTTGAGCGTGGAGCTTTGAGATAAGCAAAAATAATAATAATCAAAGGAGTATATGGCTACTGGAATTAAAAGCTTGGCTGATATGCGGAACATTGGTATTATCGCCCATATCGATGCCGGCAAAACCACAACTTCCGAGGCGATTTTGTATCGTACCGGGCTAAAACATAAAATTGACCTAGTTAAGGGCGGCACAGGGGGAGCTGATACCGACTGGATGGAGCAGGAAAAGGAACGCGGTATCACGATTACTTCGGCCGCAGTGACTGTTTATTGGAAAAATCATCAAATCAACATCATCGATACCCCAGGACACATCGACTTTACCGCTGAGGTGGAGCGTTCACTGCGTGTGCTTGATGGCGCCGTAGTGGTGTTCGATGGCAAAATGGGTGTCGAAGCTCAGTCTGAGACGGTGTGGCGCCAAGCTACCAAATATGGTATTCCACGCATCTGTTTTGTAAACAAAATCAACCAAATCGGTGGTGATTTTTACAAGTCTTTGGATTCTATTCATAAGCGTTTGTCTAAGAACGCAGTAGCGATTCATTTGCCAATTGGTTTTGAAAAAGATATCTGTGGCGTGGTTGACCTAGTTGATATGAAGGCTTACACTTACAAGGATTACGCCGACCACGAGTTGACCGTGGGTGAAATCCCAGCTGACATGGTAGAGAAAGCTAAGAATGCTCGTTCGATGCTAGTCGAAGAAGCTGTTCAAGCTGATGAAGCTTTGATGGACAAGTATTTCAACGAAGGTGAAGATGCTATCACAATTGATGAGCTAAAAGCTGCTCTCCGCAAGCGTGTGCTAGACGGCGACTTCTTCTTGGTAACCGGTGGTGATGGTCGTGGTGTGATTGTCGAAAAGGTCCTCGACCTTATGACTGACTACTTACCATCTCCGCTTGATCGCGACCAGGGGCAAACTGTTGGTACCGATCCAAAGACTGGCGACCAAATCGTGCGTAAAGCCGATGATTCAGAGCCACTCACTGCTTTAGCATTTAAGATTGCAACCGACCCGTTTGTAGGTAAACTCATCTTTATTCGCGTATACGCTGGTAAACTCAAATCTGGTGATACCGTCCTCAATGCTTCTACGGGAGACAGAGAAAGAATCGGTCGCTTAGTGCGTATGCACGCAAATGACCGTAAGGATATTTCCGAAATTGGCGCAGGTGATATTGCCGCTGTGGTAGGGTTAAAGAACTGCACCACTGGTACAACTCTTTGTTCACCAGCACATCCGATTTTGCTCGAGTCAATTGAATTCCCGGATCCACCAGTATCCATCGCCGTGGAGCCAAAAACTAAGGCCGACCAAGAGAAAATGGGTATTGGTCTTTCCAAGATGGCTGAAGAAGACCCAACTTTCCGCGTTCACACCGATGAAGAAACGGGTCAGACCATTATTTCTGGTATGGGTGAGCTACACCTTGAGATTATTATTGACCGTTTGAAGCGTGAGCATGGCGTAGAGGCCAACACTGGTGCACCACAGGTAGCTTATCGTGAGACCATTCGTGGGACCGCTGAAGCTCAGGGTAAGCACATCAAACAGTCCGGTGGTCGTGGTCAGTATGGTGACGTCTGGATTAAATTTGAGCCAAATGAACCAGGGAAAGGCTTTGAATTTATTGATCAGATTAAAGGTGGCGTGGTGCCTCAGGAATACCGCAAACCAGTGCAAAAGGGTGTGGAAGACACCTTGGCTGGTGGCGTGATTGCCGGTTACCCGGTAGTAGACGTAAAGGCTACTCTATATGATGGTTCGTACCACGATGTAGACTCCTCTGAGCTCGCCTTTACTTTGGCCGGTTCGTTGGCTACCCGTGAAGGTATTAAGAAAGCAAATCCGGTGCTCCTCGAGCCTGTGATGAAGATGGAAATTACTACCCCTGAAGACTTCATGGGTGACGTAATTGGCGATATTAACTCACGTCGCGGTCGCATCGATGAAATGGAAGATTTGAACGGTGGCGCAAAGCTGATTAAAGCTTTCTGCCCGCTAGCTAACCTTTTTGGTTACACTGGTGACCTTCGTGGTATGACCCAAGGTCGCGCAGCTTCTTCGATGGAGCTCTTCGCTTACGAAGAAGTACCACCGAACGTGGCCCAAGAGATTATTGAGAAGAGAAATTCAAAATAATCCCACGATAAACAGAGAGACCCCGGATGGGGTCTTTTTGCTTTTCTCATAGAATGTGGTCTTGATATTGACTTTTTAAGCTGTTTGTGCTATAATTATATTATACCTATTTTTGTGGCAAAAAATTAGAAGAAAGGGGGACAAAACCATGAAAAGGGTAGAAGAAAGTACGTTAAAAATGATGAAGGCCTACCCCAAATTGTTTTTCGATGAGGGGTTGACGCCGGTTGAAATCGGTGAGAAGTTCGGGCTGTCCAAGAGGACAGTTTACGATCATCTTGGAGAAATCGCTGAAAAGCTGGGAATGCCAAGGGAATCTTTACTGAAGCGCCCCGTTAGTAAGTACACCTTAGGTGTTAAGGAAAAGAAGTCGTCGACACCTGTTGACGTCAATGAATTTCGCGAAAACTTAAAGGTGTTTCGCGAAGACATGGCAAGATTGAACGACTCTATGGAGAGAACTATCCAGAGAGTTGAGGATTTTGAGGAATTCTTGGAGGAGGTGCATAAGTAATGACGGTATTCGTAAAACCAGTTGGCACAATGACGGCGAAACAGTTGAGGCTCCATTTAAAAAGCGGCATGACGACAGACGAAGTCTGCTCTAAATATGGCTGCACCACCATGGATCTGCATGAGCGGATTTTCCAGCTCTATGGCAAGGATGAGAAGGGTCGCGATGATATATTTAAATCATTCAAGGCCAACGAGAAAAAGTCCAAACCAAAGTCTGCGAAGCAAGAGACCGATGGGACCGTTGAACAGACCACACCTGAGCAGACTAGACCGGAAACTGTTGAGCCAGAGCAGAGTGCGCCTGAGCAAACTCAGCCTGAACAGGACAGCAAGAGTGAATCTTCCGAGCTGGAGACCCTCACGGAGTTAGAGAAAACTCTAAGTCATGAGGTCATGACACTCGAGGCAGAACACAAAGGCCAGGTAGAGAAGCGCCGGCAGTCCGCGAAAAAGCTGAGAGAGCTTCAGAAACAAATCCTGGAGCTCCAGGATAAGATCTCTGGCTTGGCACAGGATTTCGATAGTGAGTCCGAACTAAGCGACTCATATGCTGAGAACATGAAAAGCCTCTCAGAAGAGATACGAGCGAAATCTGAGCAGCTCGAAGGGGTGCGCAAGCGCCTTGAGGAGCTGACAACGGTAACACTGGCCGTGTACGATTCTGGCGAGATCGCTGTAATCGATCAGGATTACACACTCGATGACACAGGCCATGAGGAGGTTTACGCAAAACTCCTCAATGACGCTCGTTGTGAGGAGCTCAGAATGAAAGACGTTCGTGTTCTTGCGAGAGTGATGCAGATTACTTCTCACTTGAGCAAGAAATTCATTCTGCTCTTTGATAGAGCGGAGGTTGAGGAGGCGTATAAATTGCTCTCCGCCAAGTAGCGATCAAAAATTCATCATTTACAATACCGCCCCTAAGCTATATCAGGGGTGGTATTTTTGTTGAAAAACAAAATAATGGTGTGGGTATTGACTTTTTATAGTGTTTGTGCTATAATATAGACATATGGTTAGATTGGGGCAACCTGGGAATGACCCCGATAGTAAATTAATAAGGAGGATGTGATGAAGAACTATAGTTATTATGAAAACATCGTTAAGGATTGGGTAAAGAAAGACCTGATTTATGCAACTGAGACCGTAAACGGTCGGAAGAGAAGAACCGGATATAATCACTGGAAGCGGATGCGGAAAACATGCATCGATGGATTTAAGTTCCTTTCAAATCAGCAAAAAAAGCAGTTAAAAGAGCTTTATGTACAGCTGATGGAAGAAGGGCTGCCACCGGTAGAGATCCCGTTCGCGCCAATGAGTTCGCCTTTTGTGCAGCACTAGGGGAGGTGAGATAATGACAAGATCTTTCGAGTTTACCGACATCGTCGGTAATGCCGCGACAAGGGACGAAAAGATAGCCCCGTATCGCTGGTCAACAGCCGTCGAAATAAAAGACGGCTTAGTCACCGCTACCGTTAGTTTCCATTCAACGCGAAGCGTTGATGGCTCAACTGCTAGGGGTCAAAGTATTTTCACTTTCACAGCCTGGGAAATTGAGGATTCAATTCGGGCAATGTTGCCAGAGGAGTTCTACAATTTTGACGAAGACAGATACACTCTGGCGAGAGTACATGGTGCCACCAAGGATACCCAAGGTAGGATGCACGCTGAGATACTGGCGCTTTTGGCGGAGAGACTGGATAGCTGCAGAACCACAAAAGATGCCGACGCCGCCTTCGTGGAGGCACTTAGCAATCGTCGCGTCGTAAGGAAATCGCAGGGATTGGGTAAGCCAGATGAGGTGGCCTACATTGAAAAGCCCGTCAGCACGGACCCAATTCTTTCCAGGCTTCGCCTGGAAGCGATGATGAAAGCGTTCAGAACACTGTCGAACCACACATACGTGGGTTTCAATGTTCTGAGATATTAAACGTCTCATAGTAACTCCTTTCTATGTGGCCCGGGGGAGCCACGCCCGTAAATCCTCCAAAACGGCCCTAATTAAGGGCCGTTTTTTTATGCTCTGAAGAAGGCTAATTAATAGATATCAGCGTAGCGGCTGGAGCGTTTCTTCTTCACCCCAAACCCAATGATGAGGAAAGCGGCTGGAAGAGCTACGGCGACGATGGAGATAACCGGAGCAATTTGTTCTTCTCTATCTTCCCAATCAGCCTTAGTGAAGAGACCAGTATCTGGAGTGGGGACGAGGACGGAGACGGTTTCGGAAGCATTTTCATAGTCCTCATGGGCGATTAATCTCTCGTTGTCGTAGTAAAGGCTTTCAAAGATAATCAACTCGGAGCCGCCCAGCCCAGTAGTATCTAGAGTATATTCCATATTAACCGAGCCACACTTTTCTTCTGGAGTAATGGTAATGGTTTGTTCTACTGGAGCACCATTGATGAGGAGGATTTCTTTGGTGGTTTTATTCATGACTACACCTTTGATGGTAAAGGTTTCGTCTTCTAGTAAGCAATAGTCTACTTTGTCTGTAATAGTAACTTGTTTATTGGCAGCCATGAGTTTGTCACCATCTTCTAAGTCAGTGGCAGTAGTAGAGAGTGATAGGACATTGATGGTTTCGTATTTATCAAAGAGGGTGTTATGTTCTAGGACTAGGTGGTCATTATAGTAGAGGTCTTCAAACATAACTATGTTACGGCCGGCTATTTCAGATGGGTCTACATCAAAGTAAAGTTCTACATAATCACAATTCTTGGTTGGAGTAATTTCCGTGGAAGCTTCTATCTTTTCACCATTGATTTTGATAGGAAGACCATTCTTGCTATCCATAATCACACTTTTGATGGTATAGGTTTTGCCTGGAATGAGACAATAATCTACAACATCACGGATTTTGGCTTCTTGTTCATCAAAGATGATGTGGTCGCCATCAGAATCGTCAGTGGCTAGAGTAGAGAGGCTGACGATGTCAATGGTCTGAGATTCGTCGTTGATATCTTCGTGGGAGATGATATCACGATTATTGTGTTCTACCGTTTCAAAGACAACTACTTCAGTGCCGCCAAGCCAAGTGACATCAATGTCAAAGATCATTGAGGTAGTACCGCAAGGAGTGGTTGGATCAATTGCTTTGGTGGCAGTGATTTCTGAACCATTGACGAGCAAAGGTTGGTTAGTGGCCTTATCCATGAGGATGCCTTTGATTATATAGTGCTCGTTGGCTTTCAAACAGTAATCAATGGTGTCTTTGATATTGGATTCGGTGATGGCGTTGTAGATGATTTGGTCACCATCATGAGTGTCTGTGGCAGTGGTGCCGAGGGAGATGACATAGAGAGTCTGAGCAGTGTCTTCATTGTCGGCGTGGCTGATGATGGTAGAGTCACCGACCTTTACGGACTCGTGAACTACAATTGTATGACCTGCAACAGCGTTTACGCCAGAGAAGGTCATTTCGGTATTCCCGCAGGCATCAGCGTCAGCTGCTAAGACTAGTTCTTGGCTTTCAGTTTTAATGACTGAGCTTGCTGTGATATCGTATACTTCACCGACGACAGTATAGGTTCTACCTGGTGCTAAACAATAGGCAATATTGTCATATACAGTAGCATTATCTGAAGTTTCTACAAACTCATCACCGTTTGCATCGGTGTCTTTAGCAGTGGTGCCAAGGGAGATAACGTAGAGCGTCTGAGCAGTATCATTATTATCGGCGTGAGTGATAATAGTAGAGTTACCAACTTTTATGGCTTCGTGTACTACAAGCTTGTGACCAGCCACAGCGTTAACGCCGGTGAAAGTCATTTCGGTATTGCCGCAAGCGCCAGCATTAGCCGCTAAGGTCAGTTCTTTGCTTTCGGTTTTGATAACTGAGTCAGCAGTAACGTCATAAACTTCGCCAACGATGGTGTAAGTCCGCCCTGGTGCTAGACAGTAGGAAATATTATCATAAATAGTAGCATTATCGGAGGTTTCTACGAATTCATCGCCGTTCGCATCGGTATCTTTGGCAGTGGTGCCAAGAGAGATAACATAGAGGGTCTGAGCCGTGTCATTGTCGTTCGCGTGACTCACGATGGTGGTATTCCCAATCTTGGCGGTTTCATGCACTACGAGCTTGTGACCAGGAATAGCGTTTACGCCCGTGAAAGTCATGGTAGTAGTGCCACAGGCATTAGCATTGGTCGCTAAGACTAGCTCTTTGCTACCGGTCTTAATGACTGAACCTGCCGTAACATCATAAACTTCACCAGAAATAGTGTAAGTCTTGCCTGGCGCTAAACAGTAAGCAATCTCGTCGTAGATGGTGGCATTATCAGAGACTTCTACAAATTCATCGCCGTTCGCATCGGTATCTTTGGCAGTGGTGGCAAGGGAAACAACCGTTACAGTTTGACTGGCATCATTTTTGTCTTCGTGCTGAGCTAGCATTCTGTTGCCTTTTTTGAAATATTCATAGACAACTAAATCTGCGCCTTTTAGATTAGCAAGTTGAGTAGCTGTAATTGAATAAGAAACCGTCGTAGTCCCGCAACCATTAATTCCAGTCGTAACATCAGTTGCGCCTAGAGTGTTGATTACCGCATCGTTGCTTTTATTGATTAGCTTGCCCTCTATTTGATAAGTGGTATTAGCGGCACCACAATAGGTGACTTCGTCTTTGACTATAGCACTTGAAGTATTCTCAATGTAAACATCGTTTTTGTCCGCGTTGTTATTGGTGCCATCATAGGCCTTAGTAGAAATAGTGTAAATACAAGTATTCTCCCAATTGCCAAGATCTACCGTGGTGTTATTTGTGCTGATAGTGAATGTTTTGGTTCTACCAGTTGCTGTACAATGTTTGTTCGCAAGACAAGAGAGCTCTGTGACTGTATAGGAATCGTATGGCAGAGCGCCCAGGTTATTGTTGACAGTAGTGCCACCAAACCAAGTACCATGTGCTTGATATGTTACGTTATTGAAATCGGTAATATTATCGAAACCATTGGTGTTGGTAGAGTGTGGGGTGGCGGACGTGTCAACTACTCCACTAGCATTGGAAACCACGTTGTGTTTTTCATGGGTCGTGTTTGACTCAATTTGAAAAACTACATTTGCCATGGTTGAATCGGCCACAGTATCCCTTTTGACAAATTTAACATTGCCGCGGATAACTTGGTTAGAAAATGTTTTACTGATACTGGTAGAGCCGCTAGTAGGAATAGTAGCAGACTGCGTGCCGCCGTTTAGGATATAGCCATCTCCTACAGCTGTCTCCTTGATGTCATATGTGCCATAAGGAAGATTTTCAAAGGTCACACTACATTGACCAGCGGCTAGGGTCTTTGTGTCCACTACGCCATTTACAGCGATAGTCGAGCTGCCATAATAGATTGAATTTGTTGATTTATTAATAATCTGGAATTTATTACCTACGAAAGAAGCTGAGCCAAGGGTGCTACAATTGCCTTTCTCGGTGTCATTTTTGGATACGATGATTTGGCCTTTTTTGACCGTATCGTAGAAAGTAAGTGTCTTGGTTTCTCCGTCAGTAGCGATGGTGGCGCTTTGACCCGAGCTCGATGCTGTATCTAGATTATAGGTGGTATTTGAACTGGTTTCTTTGACGGTATAAGTGCCACTAGGTAAGTTAGAAAAAGTGACTTCTCCGCTAGCGTTGGTTGTACCTTCAGTTATTTTAGTGCTGCCATTGTAGACCTCAAATTTAATACCTTGAAGGCTCGCATTGCCTTGCGCAGTACATGTTCTAGTCTCGGCATCACATTTCTTTACTTTGATGCTGCCATAGATTTCTTCAGGAGGGAAGACCGCCCAACCGAAATCTTGACCTTGGTTCAGGTCGTAACCCCATAAATAATAGATGTCGCCCTGACTAGCTTTCCGCCAAACTGGAGCGTTGTCGTCAATATAATCTAATGCCTGGCCAATTACGCGATCAACATAATTAGCGTCGTCGGCGCTGAGAAGCCAATAAGAACCGCCATATGTGCCGGATTGGGAATCACCAATCAATGGAACCATGGCGCTAATTATTGCATGCGTCCATGCGTATCTTTTATCACGGTTGGGGGTTCTGTATGTATTAAAAAGCGCTTGTCTAGCGGCAACAGCTTCAGGGCTATCTGATTGGTCGACATACATCAAAAGTAATATTGCGTTGGTGTAATCTGCAGACGAATACCCGTAAAAGTGGCTAGAGAAGTTGGTTCTAACCGTTGCACTACTACCAGAATCCGCCGGTAGCCAATGCGGTTGCAAACAATAACCAGTATAAGTGTCGCTTCCCACCGTGATATGGAAGAATGGCGTGTATGACGCATTATTGTTCTCACCACCATAACGGATTCTATCACTATTATACGTTACTGTAGCTTCACTTGCGGCGTGAGTGTTATTGACTAGTTTATGCGCAATGAATCCGCCGACAATGGCAAGCGCAGATGCAACAACCAAAGCAAATATTGAGAGCCTGAGCGTTGCAAACTTTTTTGACAACCTAAACATTTGTATTTCCTTTTTTTATGTATTGACCTTATACAATATATAGTATAAGCACTATATAATTATTTGTCAAGGAAATTCTAATGTTTTTTTAATTAAATTTAACGTGGTGACGTGAATGCATCTTCCTTATCCCAAACCCAATGATGAGGAAAGTAGCTGGAAGAGCTACGGCGACGATGGAGATAACCGGAGCAATTTGTTCTTCTCTATCTTCCCAATCAGCCTTAGTGAAGAGACCAGTATCTGGAGTGGGGACGAGGACGGAGACGGTTTCGGAAGCATTTTCATAGTCCTCATGGGCGATTAATCTCTCGTTGTCGTAGTAAAGGCTTTCAAAGATAATCAACTCGGAGCCGCCCAGCCCAGTAGTATCTAGAGTATATTCCATATTAACCGAGCCACACTTTTCTTCTGGAGTAATGGTAATGGTTTGTTCTACTGGAGCACCATTGATGAGGAGGATTTCTTTGGTGGTTTTATTCATGACTACACCTTTGATGGTAAAGGTTTCGTCTTCTAGTAAGCAATAGTCTACTTTGTCTGTAATAGTAACTTGTTTATTGGCAGCCATGAGTTTGTCACCATCTTCTAAGTCAGTGGCAGTAGTAGAGAGTGATAGGACATTGATGGTTTCGTATTTATCAAAGAGGGTGTTATGTTCTAGGACTAGGTGGTCATTATAGTAGAGGTCTTCAAACATAACTATGTTACGGCCGGCTATTTCAGATGGGTCTACATCAAAGTAAAGTTCTACATAATCACAATTCTTGGTTGGAGTAATTTCCGTGGAAGCTTCTATCTTTTCACCATTGATTTTGATAGGAAGACCATTCTTGCTATCCATAATCACACTTTTGATGGTATAGGTTTTGCCTGGAATGAGACAATAATCTACAACATCACGGATTTTGGCTTCTTGTTCATCAAAGATGATGTGGTCGCCATCAGAATCGTCAGTGGCTAGAGTAGAGAGGCTGACGATGTCAATGGTCTGATTTGCGTCATTAATTTCCGCATGTTCAATCACTAGCTCGTCGCCGTAATACATTCTTTCAAAGACTACAATTTCTTTTCCGGCTAAGTATGTAGTGTCTAGATTAAATGTCATTTGCGCCCACGCCTCTTCTCTTGAGGATGGAGTAACTTCAATACTGCTTTCAACCTTGTTGCCGTTTACCAACAGCGGAGAATTGGTAGCCTTATCCATCAATATACCCTTGACGATAAATGTCATGTTGGCCGTTGCGACATACCTAATATTATCGACGATCACCGTATCTGAACCTGCTACAACAAACTTATCCCCATCTTTTTGATCAGTTGCGGTGGTAGATAATTCAAAAACTGTACAATCATTCTCCCATGTGCCAAGATCAACCTTTTGTTTGTCCGATGTAATGCTAAAAGTTTGTTTTTCAGCATTAATGTCATAGCAGAACTTATTGCTGTCACAGCTTAATTCTACAACTTCATAGGTATCATAGGGAAGGGCTCCCAGATTATCGTTAGCCGTCGTTCCGGTTCCAAACCATGTACCGTAATCATTATGATAGGTAACATTAAATAGTTGTTCGGTAGTTAGGCTGTCGTAGCCATTAGTGTGTAACGTATGGCGAATAGCCGAAGTGTCTACCTCGCCATTAGCATTGGTGACTACGATATGGTTTTCGCCTGTAGTTTTGGAAGTAATGCGAAAGGGAACATTAGCCATAGCTGCGTTATTATTGTTTTTGTCTACTTTTTTGAATTTAACATCACCACGTATGACTTGGTTAGAAATTGTCTTGCTAATATTATATGAATCGTTGGTCGGGATGGAGAAGGATTGTTCGCCTCCGTTTAAGATATAACCGTTACCGACGGCAGTTTCTTTCAGAGTGTAACTTCCGTAGGGTAAATTATCAAATACTACACTGCAATCTTCGGCAGACATCGTCTTGGTTGTCACTACGGCATTGACTGCTATTGTTGAACCGCCATAATAAATAGAATTGGTAGATTTGTTGACGACCTGGAATTTGTTGCCCGCAAAGGTGGCTGAACCTAATTTGCTACACGTGTCAAGCTCTGCGTCTTTTTTGGAGACTGTGAGTTTGCCTTTTTTGACCGTGTCGTAAAAGGTGAGCTCTTTAACCTCTCCGCTAATAGAAATGGCAGTGGTTTGGCCCGAACCCGATGAGGTATCTAGATTATAGCTGGTATTTGAATTAATCTCTTTAACTGTATAAGTGCCGTTGGGTAGATTGGAGAAAGTTGCCACACCACTTTCATTGGTTGTTGCCTCATATCTGTTATTGCCATTACTGGCTTCAAATTTGATGCCTTCAAGGCTGGCGTTACCCTGCGCAGCACATGCTCTAGTCTCAGCATCGCATTTCTTTACTTTAATGCTACCATAAACGGTTAGCGCTTCAATCCAAACTACGTTTTGGTTTAGCTTCCCGCTTTGTTGGTTTAGAACCTGATTAATACCCAATAATTTATAGTTTTTTGATTCGGTAAATGCTGAGTCATTGTTATTTATGAGTTGGCGTACCGCGGTAATTGTATTGTCTATTCTTGTAATGACACTAACGCCATCTATTTCCCAACCTTCTAGTCCAGTATAATCATCGTTAATTGCTCCAATCGTAGCATGGACCATTGAATATACCATATTCTCACTTATATTCACTTCGCCGCTGGTCGATGAAGACGCCCACCCAAAGAGACTACGCATCAAGCTGCTATTGTGGCTGTTGCTGATAGTTGAGATATAAACGAGCAGTCTTATAGCATTATTATTGGCTGTGCCATAGTCCGGCGTTTGGACGACATGGGGGTCAAGTTCAGGGCCAGAAAGCCAAGGATTCGCACAATAGCCTTGATGTTCAACATTGTCAGATGTCGTAGCATAGTAGCGTTTTGTGCCATGGCCAACGATACCATATTCCATCCATGGGCCAGCAGTAATAACGACTGGCGTGTCATCTGCGCTAACCGCATTAACCTCTTGATCTGATTGCCTGACAGCAATCGTAACGGCAGTAGTAATAATACCTAAAACAAAAACCACTAAAGTCGAAATCTTTAATATTTTTTTACTGATAGAATTAATAGCAAACATTTTTGTTTCCTGTTTTTATGTTAGACCTTTTACTTCCATAGTGTATATGGTTTTTTGAAATTTGTCAATACCTTTATGATTTTTGGGGAGTTTTTTGAAAATTACTCTTTACAAGTTGGGCAAAATAGTCTAAAATAGTAGGGTAGAGATTTGGAGCTGGTTTTTATTAGCGCTCCAAACATAATATAAATAAAAGGAGATTGAATGGCAAATTTTGACCGTTCCAAGCCGCACATTAACGTCGGCACCATGGGTCACGTCGACCATGGTAAAACCACTTTAACAGCTGCGATTACGAGCGTTCTTGCGAAGAGACTTCCATCGGACGTAAATAAACCAGTTGCTTATGATCAAATCGATAATGCACCTGAGGAAAAGGCTCGCGGTATCACTATCGCAACTTCTCACCAGGAGTATGAATCTGAAAAGCGTCACTATGCACACGTAGATATGCCAGGTCACGCTGACTACATTAAAAACATGATTACCGGTGCTGCCCAGGTAGATGGCGCCATCCTCGTAGTTGCTGCGAATGATGGTCCTTTGCCACAGACCCGTGAACACGTACTTCTTGCTCACCAGGTGAACGTACCAAAAATCATCGTGTTCTTGAACAAAATGGACCTTGCCGATCCTGAGCTCGTTGAGCTTGTCGAGATGGATGTCCGCGAACTTTTGAACAAGTACGGTTTCGATGGTGACAACGCTCCTATCATCAAGGGTTCTGCTACTAAGGCTCTCGAAGGTGATAAGGAAAATGAAGATGCTATTATGGAACTCGTTCATGCGATGGATGAATACTTTGACATTCCTGA
>JAUMXR010000015.1 GCA_030528995.1 Candidatus Saccharimonadota bacterium
CCACCGTCAGCCATTTTATAAACTTTTGAAATCGTAAAACTCGGGCTAGTTATCTCATCCTGAACACCCAATCCTTCCGCTAACCCTTTAGTAAAAGTCGTCTTACCAGCCCCCACATCACCCACCAGTTCAATTACGGCAGGTTTAACAATCCCCCGAGCAAATTCCCGCCCAAATTCAATCATCTCTTGTTCAGATTTTATTATCATTGTATAATATTATATCATGAAATTATACTTAGATACTAGCACGTCCGAAACCACACTTCGTCTAGATGACAAAGAATACACTCACGACTTCGGCCACGACCTCGCCGAAAAGCTTCTGTCTTACCTTCATGATAAACTCCAAGAAAACGGTAAAGATTTCAAAGACCTTACCGAAATTACTTTCATGTCCGGACCAGGTTCTTTTACTGGACTTCGCATCGGTGCCGCCATCATTAACACTCTCGCCCACGAATTGGACATCCCTCTCTATGACCACCACGGCAACAAGCTACCCATTATTATCCCCGAATACGGCCGCCCCGCCAACATCAGCAAACCACAAAAATAGCCCCCATCACCGCCAAGTCTATTTTTTACGCTTAGAAGTCATCAAATATTTTGCCATCAACACTATAAACACAGAAAACACCACCAGCATCGCCCCCTCAATCGTCGCCACCACAATCAAACCCTTCGTACCACTCGGACGGAAAATCACACTCTCCCCTAACGGCGCCACATAAGATGGATCGCTCGGGTCATAAGCTACCTGGATTTCATCCTCACCTTCTTTTGATAGTTTTGTGTCGCGCAAAGTCAAATTCATACCAGTAAATTTAGCATTAAACTCCGAATCGTCCGAGTCTCTATCCGCATGGAAAATTCGTACAATCGAACCATCGTCAGCCGTCAACGTTACTCCCGAATAGGCAAAGTCTTCACCATCCACAGATTCATAAATCTCACCATTCTCGCGAATTTGCAATGCGCCCGTCACTACATCATGCACCCCACCCATATCAAGCACCAATTTATTACCCACAAACACAAATGTATCATCGTCCGCCCTCACTTCAAACATTTCCTCCCCGCTAAATAGCGGCGTAAATGGCACCGCAAAGCTCATCGTGAATAAATGGTTATGCCCATCCGTATTCACAAAATCACCCTTACTGAATTCCACGTCATCCAACGGATAAAATTCATTTTTATAAAATGAAAATTCCGCGCCATCAGCGCGGTAACCAAACTGTAGTACTCCTGCATAGCTCGTGCTTTTACCATCAACTGCTGAGAACCACCTTGTCATATCCCCCAACCCCCTGTCTGGAAGTAATTGACCCCCTACCCCCACCGGCAAATAGTCATCATCCAACTCAAATCCCACCAATCCTTTTTCAAGTTGCTTATTATAGTACTCACAACCAGACCATTCAAATTGCCTACTTTCCAACGCCTTTTTCATATTTAAATCATAAGCATTGATACACTCATCCGCCCTCTGATCATAATAAAGCACAGGTACCGAAATCGCCCTACCGTCTTGTACCCCCGCACTTGCCAAAATCGCCGTTGGCGTCTTCGATACGGCCACATCTTTAATTTCTTTCACCGTGTTCGACAAGCCAAAAATTGAAAGCAGCACCGCACCAACAAAACCGGCTAACGCTATCCCGCCAAGTATCCGAAACTTCTTCGTATTCTGTTTCTTCTTCATGATTCTATTTAAGTATAAGCCCTTTCTTTCTAAAAATCAAGCCTTAAACCCCATTTTCATTCATCGCTTCAACACCAGCATCCACAGGTTCAGTATTTACATTTGTCGGAGCTTCTTCTACAATGCCCAAGTGCCTATCCGACAGTACTTGCCCGTCAAACGGCTTTTCAAATTCATCAATCGCCTCGCCTTCAGTCTGCAAATTCTTCAGATATTCCTCCACCACTTCCTTCGTCAAAACTCCGCTCTTACTAAAATCATACTCTTCTTTCTCGTCGTCATTTTCATCTTCTTCAATTTCTTCTTTATCTGGCAAAAACCCCGGCCGCGACCTATCAAGATAAATATCCCCCGAGTTATGATAAATCGCCAAACTCACGCTCGTGGTCGAAACGGCAATCATAATCGCCAAAATCCCCATCAATACCAAATTCCGCGCCCCCGCATTAGATTTCTTTTCCTCAACCTTCTTTGCTTCCGTCTCAATCACCATATCATTTTCGTCCGTCATAACTGTTCCTCCAACTTCTTTACTAGCTTCTTGTGCTGACTCAGCAAATCTGCCAACTTTACCATATCATTCACCATCACTTCACGCTTTTTCCTCACCCCCACGAGCCCGTCATAGAACACTTTCGGTTCCGCCTTACAGTCAACCTGAATCAACTCCTCCAAATCCTTCTGATAATTCACAAAATCTGTCGCAAAGGCCGTCTTCGCTTTGGCATAACTATTTTGGTTTTCAATCAAAACCACGTCCGAAATACTGTTTTCCACCAACCGCACATTTAACGCCGTAATATATTTAGTTAAAATCGTCTCATAATGCGCCCCGAGATACACCCTAGCCCGGGAATCGTTCTTCTGAATCCCTTTCAAAACCTCCTTGATCGAATCACACTTGTTCGCCACCATCTTCAATTTTGCCTCTGGTATCGCCTCACTCGTCTCCTCCGCCTGCACTCTGCCAACCACAGCCAATCCCATCACAACTTGACAAACACAAGCAAATATGATACAATATAAAGATAGTTTGTTCTTCTTCATACTTATATTATACACCACATAATCATTATTCAAAAACCGGACCATCATCTGGAAACGGGTCAAAATCGCTTTCGCCAAAGTCCTCATCCGTGAAGTCTTTAAAACCATCACCATCTTCATCCCGACTCCCAGCCCAACTATTACCGTAGCCCAAAGAACCTACGCCATAACCGCCCCCATACCCTATCGAACCAGCCCCTTCGCTCGCTTCATACGGATTATACCCGAGTTCCATCAAAAACCTTGACGGCATATTATAATTCCGATTCCCATACGCATACCGCGAACCCGCGTAAGTCAAAAACAGTCTCCGCATTGCCCGCGTCATCCCCACATACATTAACCTTCGCTCTTCTTCCATTTCCGCCTCGTCGTCCGCGCATCTCCCACTCGGGAACAACCCCTCTTCCAACCCCACAATAAACACCACCGGAAATTCCAAACCTTTCGCAGCATGCAAGGTCATCAAAGTCACTGAATTCTTCGCCACTGCCTCATCCGCCGAAGACATCAAACTCGCATCCGCCAAAAAATCCTCCAAACTGCCGTATTCCGCCGCATTCGCCGTCAAAACCTCCAAGTTCCCCATTCTTTCTTCACCCGAAGGTGTACCATCATCTGTCAAAGTCTTAAAATCAAAATACTCTACCGCTCGCTTCGCCACCTCGCCAGGGTTTTCACCAGGTTGACATTTCTTCAAGAAATTTATTAATCTAAGCAGCCCATTTCGCGCCTTGCCCGCTTTCAAAACTTCCGGCACATCCGCTTCAAATAATGGCGTCGCCCCTTCCACCGCATCCATCGCCATCATTATTTTATTCAGCGAAGCCTCCCCCACACCCGACAGCACATTGCCAACCACTCGTGCAAGACTTACCTTATCTCGTTGATTTACTACTAACTTCAGAATCGCTAACACATCCTTCACTTCTTTTCTGTCATAAAATCTCACCCCACCCACAATTTTATAAGGAATATGCATATTCATCAGCGCCTTTTCAAACGCATACGACTGCGCGTTCGTCCGATAAAGCACCGCAAAATCACTGTAATCCGGATATTCTTTCTGCATATTCAGAATCGAAAGCGCCACAAAATTCGCCTCTCCATTCTCGTCTTGTAATGACTCCACATCTACCGGCTCGCCTTCCCCCACTTCTGTAAACAAAGTTTTATCCGTCCGCGTCTTATTTTCATTAATAATCTTTTGCGAAGCCGCCAAAATCTGCCCCGTCGAACGGTAATTCTGCTCCAACTTTATTACCTTCGCCCCCGGGAAATCTCTCTCAAAATTCAAAATATTCGTAAAATCCGCCCCTCGCCACGAATAAATCGATTGCCAATCATCTCCCACCACGCAAATATTCCGTTTTTCATTCACCAACAATTTCACAATATTATATTGAATCACATTCGTATCCTGATACTCGTCTATCAAGATATGTTCAAATTTCTTCTGCCATTTCTTTAATACCTCCGGATGGTTTTGGAACAATTCCAATTCCTTTAGTAGCAAATCATCAAAATCCAATGCCGACGCTTTCGCCTTTTCTGATTCATACCGATAAAACACTTTTGCAATTTGCTTCTGATTAGGATAAAGCGCACTCGCTTCATATTCTTCCGGCCCATTTCCTTTGTTTTTCTCCGCCGAGATAATCGATTGAATCGATTTCGGTTTCAGCTGTTTATTGTCCGACAATTTCAAATCCTTCAGCGCCCGCCGAATTAGCGACACCTGATCATCCGTATCATAAATCACAAAATTCTTATCTAGTCCCGCCGCCTCCGCTTCTTGTCGCAAAATCCTCACCGCAATCCCATGAAATGTCCCCATATAAGGCATAAAACTACGCGGTGAGTCTGTTGATATTCCATTTAGAAGCGACCACAACCGCCCCCGCATCTCTTTCGCGGCTTTATTAGTGAACGTCACCGCGAGAATATGACTCGGCTGTACCCCATGCGCAATCAAATTCGCAATACGATGCGTCAAAGTTTTCGTCTTCCCCGACCCCGCCCCCGCCAATATTAGCACCGGCCCCTCCAGGCACTCTACCGCTTCTTTCTGTTGTTTATTTAATCCCTCCAAAATTTCATTCATCATTCTATTATATCAGATTCCTTGCAATTAAATCTTGACATTTTCTACCTAAAAACTTATAATTTTATCATAAAACGGTGTAGCTCTAGGCACTACACCAAAGGGTTGTGCTGAGCCGCTTTTAGCGGTTCAGTTTTTTACGACGAGTTCGACTCTTGAATGACAGCGTTACGCTAATTCTTAATCGCCATAGCGAAAAGTTTATAGCCATCTTCACTCCCTCCTGAGCTCCTGACGTACCTAGAATAGCCGTTTACTGAAGCTCCACACCCGCATGAATGCTCTATGGTACACTCCTGCCGTGAATCGCCAAACCCCACTAAACCCCGAAGTCAACCCGTGAACACCCTACCATATACTTAAAAGCAAATCAACCCTAGTACACTCCAAATCTCGGCATAAGTGTTTTAAAGAATAAACAAGAGTCTAAAGAAACTAAATCCCCGTCAACGGCTGAATATCCGCTCCAAGATGCCGGAGCCTCGCCGCAAAATCCTGATAGCCACGATTAATTGTATAAATATTCCTTAAAATTGATTTCCCAGGTGCCGCCAACATCGCAAGTAACACCACTACTGCCGGGCGGAGCGCCTGTGGCGCCGTAAGATCCGCTGGCCGGAAATTCGTCGGCCCTTCAATATACACGCGGTGCGCATCAAGTAGTTCCACCTTCACATTCAAATTCGACAGCTCCGTAATATATACCGCCCGATTCTCAAACACCCAGTCATGTATCAAAGTTCTTCCCTTAGCTACTGCTGCAATCACCGAAAAAAACGGCAAATTATCAATATTCAGCCCCGGGAATGGCATCGGATGAATCTTATCAATCGGTGCCACCAACTCCGATTTTTTCACCGTCAAATCCACCAACCTAGTCTTGCCATTCGCCGATAGATATTCCTCGGAACGCGAAATCACCGCCCCCATCATCTTTAGTACTTCAAGTTCAATCTCCAAAAACTCAATTGGCGCCCGCGTAATCGTAATCTCCGAATGTGTCACTAGCCCTGCCGCGATAAACGACATCGCTTCAATCGGATCTTCCGAAATCTGATATTCCACATCTTGGTCAATGTCCGCTTTGCCCTGTACCACCAACTTAGTTGTACCAATTCCGCTAATCTTCACGCCCAGTTTCTCTAAAAAGAAACATACATCCTGTACCATATAATTCGGCGAAGCTCCCACAATTGTCGTTTTACCAGGAGCCAAAGCCGCCGCCATCAGTACATTTTCCGTCACTGTGTCACCCCGCTCCGTTAGTACAATGTATCTATCACGATATTTGTGTAGCGTTTCTTGTCGCACCGACACTTCATAAAAACCACTATTACAAGTCGCATCCACATCCAGTCCAAACGATTTCAGAGCCTGGATATGTGGTTCTACCGTCCGCGTCCCTAGTGAACATCCTCCCGCGTACGGAATGTGAAACTTCGGATAGCGATGAAGTAATGGGCCAAGAAACATGATAATAGACCGCGTCCTCCGCGCCGCCTCGATGTTCATTTCATCCAACTTCAATTCGCGTGGTGATATAATTTCTAGGTCACGATGACGGTTCTGCCAATGGCATTTTACACCAATTGACTCCAAAACTTCAATAATTCGGAACACTTCTTCAATCCGTGCCACCCGTCGGAGCACCGTCCTGCCAGTGTTAAGTAGTGACGCGCAAAGTAGCCCCACCGCCGCGTTCTTTGAAGTATTAACCGTAATTTCACCCGATAATTCTTTGCCGCCATTGATGCGAAAACTTTGCGAAACCGAATCATTTATAGAGAGAATCTGGGTCCCAAGCGCCTCAGATAGCTTCTTCACCATTTCTAAAGAAGTATTTTGTCCGCCCTTTTCGATGCGATGAATCGCCGACTGACTCGACCCCACCGCCTGTGCTAATTCCCCCTGCGTCCACCCCTTCTCGGTGCGCAAATGCTCCACCGTTTCACCAATCAATTCTTGGTAAGTCTTCGATTTTTTCATACCAACCATTATATCACACCACGCATAATTGTAAACCACCAAAACATCAAAAAGTCGCTACCTATTGATATCACACAACCAATTGAATATAACAAAACCATATTCGGGAATACCCGTCCACCCTAGTCGTAAGGCTAGGGAGTATTTTTGTTAAAAGAAACGCAAACATTTATCATTTTAATTATATGAGAACTAGCGGATAATATCCCGCAAAAGCTCCACCGGGCTATAAACTTTCACATTTGTATTTTTGAAATCTTTTTTATTTCGCGTCACTATAGCATCCATTTTTTCACGCCGTGCCGTCTCAGCCATTACCGCATCCTCATAATCAGTCATATCGCTACGTAGCGCTGCCTTACAGTCATCAGCAGTCGTATCAAGTACCGTAAAAATCTTCGTGAGCTCTACCAAGCCATCCCTTGCCTTCTTCTTACTATGATAAAATTTATTCATCAAATAAAAAATATCCGTCATACTGCTTGCAGCGATAAATCCATCATATTCATAAGCCCGAAGCATCACAAGACCAGAATCTTCCAAAAACCCTTTTCTACTCTGCAACCCATCTATGATTACATTCGTATCGATTAATACCTTCACTTCTTGCCTAGCCTTTCCGCCCGGATTTCATCAAGAGATGTATAATCACCTCCGATCGACCCCACCAGCTTTTTTGCGGCTCGCTTTTTCTCCATTTTTTCCTTTCTAGCCGAAAAAGGCTCAGTAAGTCTCGAAACAACCTTCCCATTCTTAGTCACCAAAATGTCCTCTTCTTGCGACATCAAGATGTACTTCCCCAAGTTCTCTTTCAGCTCTGTTAAAGTTATTTCCATAATCCTCCTTCATCTCAGTATATCAAAATCGCACGATTTGTCAAACAAATCGCACTAAACATCAATTCCCTCTATACAAATAAAATGCTCATCCTACAAAGTATAACCACAAACAACCAAAACACCAATTGGAAATTTTTTGATACAATATTTCTAAGGCAACCACGACAAACGCCGATTAATGACCAATCCAAAAGCAAAAAGGTGCATTTCCCGTTTGTCCACTAGCCAAGTGTCTTTCATAGGTTCCACCTGTCCGTCAGGTCTACCCCAGGCAAAACCTGGACTTTCCCTACCGCCAAGGCGATAGGTAAATGTAAGCGAACTTTCAGCCCTGTCTCTTATTGGTGTCGTAACTATTTCTTTAGAGTAGTCCGCTTCCTCTACTCCGGCAACTTCAATACGTCGTCGGCGAACAATAGAGGTAGCAACGGCAACTATTGGTCGTCTACTGCGAACAATAACAACAATTCGTACAACCTGAACCTGAATAGTTCCAACGTGAACCCAGGTACCAATAACAACAATAAGAACAACGGCAACAGTATTAGGTGTACGGTATCGACCGGTACTTAGGTTACGCCTTCTTATTCCAGCAAGACACTGCAAGGTTGCCCCATCACAAAAAGTCACGACTTTAGCACGTGACTTTTTTATAAAAACCCAAATCAATAATTATAATCCAATCCAATCCTCTCAAACTCATGGGCTAAGAACTTCATCCTATCAAAATGCTCCACATGCCCCAAATATGACACTAGTGTTTCAACGTCTTTCGCTCCCGCCTGCACCTTGACACATGCCTCTCGGAAATTTCGCTTCAGTCTCTCCCCGGGCAATATGTATCCCTGATGCACCATCGCCCCGAGAAATGGCACACCCCTCCGCGCCGTCGTCAACATTCTCTTATGCGGATGCAAGGTTAGTTTTATCCCTTTCAAGAACATCTCAATCGCTCGCACATCACGAAGTAACTGTGGCAACTCCGCTTCTCTCACTACGATATAAAAATCATCCACATATCTCCCATAATGCTTATATCCCAAATCATACACCACAAACCTATCCAGCATATCTAGATATATATTAGATAGTAGTTGCGAAGTTAAATTCCCAATCACTATCCCAATTCCAGGCTCCTGACAAAACAAGCTTTTATTACTAGGCAGTATATCCCAGTCAGATAATCTCCCCTTACGCACTACTCCTTTCACCGGATCATCAAAAATAATCTGATGCCATAGAAATTTCAGCAATAGAAACTCTGACGAGTCCAACCGCCCAGCATATTGTTGCTCCAGCCCCCACAACGCCCGCGCGTAAAGCTCTTTCCTCGGCAAAGACATAAAATACCCCTGTATATCAAGCTTTAATATATACACTTCCTCCGCATAATTTCGCGATACCGACCGTATATGATAATTTAGCCGTCGTATCCCCATCAATGTCCCTTTATCCTCTCTACATGAGTACGAATCATAAATAAACCTCCTGTCCCACCAGTCATACACCGCATCATATATATAATGATGTACTACTCTATCCCGAAACGGCGCCGCAAATATCTCCCGCATCACTGGCCGATGGATAATATGCGCCGTTCCTCTACTCGACGTATAAGTCCTATCCAATAAATCCCAACGAAGTAACATCAGGTTCTCATCCGCATTCAGCTCGAACCTCTGTTCATCCCTAGTCGCTCGTTTCCCCCGCTTCGCCTCGCGAAAAGCAATAAACAGTTTCTCTTGTAAATAATTCGCAAAACTCGCCTCTACCCACTTCAGCCTATCAGGATCATTATTCGCATAATCAATCCTCATCTACAGCCTCTCCTCAATCTCTTTCCGAATCACTATCACATTCTCGCCTAGTTTCGTTCTCGCTGTAATATTTAACATTCCACTTTCATCCATTATATGAATCATCGCCAAAAGATCATCCGTTCTTTCAAGCATCTCAAGTTTTGCGTCACGTTTTTCCATTCGTCCATTCGCAAATCTAAAGTATATTTTTACCATTTCTGTCATTGGCTCCAGTAATTCTTTGCCCAATATCTCACGATATGACTTATCGAGTTTCTTCACTTTTGATGGTAACACCTGTATCAGTTTATTCATCGCCATCATTATCTCTGGATAATTCGCCTTTGGCTTCACCATCTTTTTTACTCTGTCTCGCTCCGCTCTCACTGCATTTATCATCGTCTTGATTTCTGCATCACTATATTCTTTCTTAAGATCAATTACAATCACATCATATTCTATTTTTCGCGCTACATACCCTAATCCCTCCGCTTCGGCCATCAACTTATCACCCCACCTTACCGAAGCGATACCACCGTGAAATCTGTGCACCTTATCTGTGTCGTCTCTTATTTTCGCTTCTCGTCCCAATCTAGAAGCCAACAAATTTTTATAGAATAACAGCGATTTTCCACCCACCTTATACCACCCATCTTTTTCGCCACCAATTGATGGGTATAGGTATACGTACCGACGGTTATCTTTTTCCTTAGCTAGTACGAAGCATTTTGCCTCGTAATAAACTTTTTGATCGATGTTGAAAACCTTCTCACTCTCATCTAGCCCATCCTTAGCTTGGTAGTCTTGAATCACTTCAGACACGTCTCGCCCAGCTTCGTCATTCAAAGTCTCAGCGTATAGTCTATTAATTTCTTCAAGCCTAGCTCCAGTCGGTCGCTTCTTGTCATTCACCCAAAAACTCACAGTTTTTTCCGACACCCCCAGTCTCACTGCAATTTCCTTTTGTTTCCATTTTTTTACCCACAAAATTTCCCTAAGCTTGTCTCCTGCCGTCATTTTATGTGTAATCCTCATCAAATCCTCCTAAATCTATTGACTATTTTCATCCGCTGTGATATAATGAAACTATATTACTATGAGGGCAGCGCAAACGGTCAAATACCTAAGCGAAGACCCTCTTTTTATTTTCGCTTCTTCTTGTATACAATCTTACGTTTTAAATCCGGATTATCTAGATAATCATAATTAGAATTATTAAGCCTACGATAAAGAGATGAAGCATTCTTATGTGAAGGCAAAAGCACTTTACCAAGTTTACCTTGCTTATTCAGATAATCAATGGTCTTATAATAATCTCCGTCACCTGAAACTAAGAAAAATTTATCAACATTCGACAATTCGTGAAAAATTCTCATCATAGTAAATACAATATCGGTGTCAACATTTCCCTTTTTATGAGAAATAGCATCGAAGTCATAAGACCTAAAAACTAAAATAAAGCCAGCATCTTGAATCATGTCATATAAATCTTGATTCTTAGTATCAATACATCCCAAGAAATAATAAGCCTTAGTTACATCATATTTATCACGTAAATAACGTCGGAATCTATATAAATCAACCTTCCAAGGCTCATTACTGAGAGTTGTCCCTAGAATTAAATTTTGTCCATCAATAAAAGCAAAATTGTTCATAAAACGATTGTAACAAAAAAGGTAAACAAATTCAACACAAGAAGCAAGAATTACCATCATAAGCTCAAGGTATTCTAGAATTAGTAGACGAGTTTGCACGAATTCAGGTTAATTTCTTACCAAAACGTAATCTATCCAAAGAACACTATCAAGAGCTTTGATAATCATCGAGACATATCTCAAAACCAGAAATCCGCCTTGGTGGCGGATTTCTTTTCCTGGTCAAAGCGGTCCCATCTTCATCCCAGGACCGCCTTTAGGCGGTCTTGGGATTCTGATGAAACCACTTTAACCAGGGTGTCTTTCTGGAATAAGAAGGCGCAACCTAAGTACCGGCCGACACCGTACACCTAATACTGTAGCCGTAGTACTTATTGATGCCATCGGTACCTGGGTTCACGTTGGAACTATACAGGCGCAGGTAGTACGAACCGTAGCTACCGTACGCAGTAGACGACCAATAGTAGCCGTAGCTACCTCTACCGTACGCCGACGACGTATTGAAGCGGCCGGAGTAGAGGAAGTTATTTGGGAAGCTTCTAAAGGCTTGATTTGCAGTCTTATTGGCAGAATTGGTAGTGTTCGATGAATAATAGGCGTAGCCACTATTTGGTGTATCTTCATAGGCAGTCTTTACTTCATCCATAGTTTTGTAGCCTAAATTGTAGAATTCACGGAAAGTGCTAGTATCTCCAGTAACATTTACACCACTGGTATTATCGCTAGCGTAGGCTGCTCCACCTGTTGGTAGATGCCAGCCAGTAGGACAAAGTGAAGTATTGGTTACACTGCTATTGTTAGTACTATTATAGGTAAGATCCGCTATAGCGGCATGCCAAGTGTAGTAGTTACCGTAGCTATACATTGCTACACTATTACTAGTTGGTGAAGAAGCACGAGTAGAAGTGTTAATATTATTATAACGTGGCATACGGTAGGCTGGGTAATTTGATGTACCAATATCTATGCTAGCAGTACCTTCCTGAGTGCCGCTGTAGTATAGGCCATTAGCAGTATAAGTTGATGTGAAGCCAGTAGATTCTGCATCAGCCAGACCAGAGAAGCTGCCGTAAGTAGAACTTGTGCCATAGCCTTGGGCGAGAGCTTTATTAGCATCACTTCTGGTATCTTCGGCTTCCAGCCTCAGGTTTTCTATCATCCAGCAGTTATCATCAGCTAGTTTGGCGATGGCATAGGTTTCACCGTCACGTTGGTCAGTGAGGGCGGAGACACTAGATAGATTAGCGGTGCCATCTGTTGGGGCGGTGGTGAGACTACTACATACACTGGCGACTTTACTGGTATCTTGTAGACTACCCTGGGATTTAATCCACACAGCGTAGAGCGAAAGACCGTTTGCAGTGGTACCTTCTGGAGCGGTGATGGTTTCTTGTGGGCCATAGAAATGGGCGGATGGATTGGTAGCGTAATCGTAAGCATCAGACCAACCAGCAAAACCATATCCAGTTCTGGAGAAGTTGGAAGCTAGTAGTGTGACACTGGCATTATCTGTAGCGGATTGACAGCCCATAGTACCTATTACATTGCTGCCATTTGGAAAGTAGTTAATACATCTAGCAGTAGATGGTTGGGGTTGTGGTGGCACTTCCGTCGCCGGATGCACCATAGTGAACTTCACTTTCCCCACATAATCGCCAGGAGCTTGGGTGGAAGCTACATAAGCACCATAGGTGAGGTTAATAGAAGAACCAGTAGTAGAATCTGTCATTGAATCTCTATGAGCTACTTTAGTATAGGTAGCAGGGATGGCAGAATAAGAACCAAAGCCTCCGTCTATGGTAGTAGCATAAGTACCAGTTGTTACTTGGCTTAGACTTATGTTCCAGTTAGAGGCTGATGAACCAGTACCAGTATTAATTTCATTAGTGCCATTTAGCATTTTATTATTACCGTATTCATTATTAGAATAACCTACAGCATAAATAGCATAACCACCAACGTCATTGCAGATAGTTTTTAGTGTGGTAGAGCCAATGTCTGTTTTGGCGGTACCAGCTGGGATTTCAGTTGTGTGGGCAGTATTTACAGTAGCGGTCATGGTACAAGCGGAACCGACGGTGACGGAAGCGTTAGCAGACTCGGCCGATATATTTTTACCGCCAAGTATCCCACCAATTACTGCAGTTACGCCAGCCAGTACGCCTGCGTTTATAATTAATACTTTATTATTTATAACTCTTCTTGACATTTCGCCCCTTATTATTCTTATACTTACTATTCTACCACACATTTTATTATTTTGACACAAAAATAAACAAAATAGTTAAACATTCCATCCCTCTTGACAACTGTATGACATTGTCATACAATAGCAGTATGAGCACTACAACTATCACCAAAAAACCCAACAATTTAATTCAAGTTCGCGTTCCTGCCGATTTAAAAGAGCGCACCGCCAAGCTATTCGAAAAGCTCGGCACCAACACATCCGACGTCATTCGCCTCATGCTGATGCGCGCCGACGAGACCAAATCCATCCCCTTCCCCATCCGCTCCGACGCCTATCCCATCTCTGCCAATGAGCGCATCGAGGAGGTCAAAGCCAACTTCGCCCTCGAAGGCATGGAGTTAACAAACCAAAACATCAAAGATCTACAAGATATCGAGCTTGCACGCACCACTACGGAAGCAGTGCGCCAGCGTATCTTGAAAGAAATCAAAGAAAGGCACAACAAATAATATGCAAGACCCCTACTGCTACCCCAATTCTCGCGTCTTAAAAAACAAACTAGACATCCGCGACTCAGAAGAACTCCACGACGCAGAACGCAACCTATCGAATCTACGCAACGAAGAACTCCTCCACTCCCCCATCCGCGGTCGTTTTGATTTTACCCATCTGCAAAAAATCCACGCCTATCTTTTTCAGGACATTTATCCCTGGGCCGGCGAAATCCGCACTGTCGATATCGCCAAAGGCGACCTTTTTTGCCGGTATTTCGCCATTGCCTCCGAAGCCGACCGGATCTTTACAGAGCTAAAACGCGAAAAATATCTCGGCGGTCTAGATGCCGGCACCTTCGCTAGTCGCCTCGCCTACTACTTCGCCGAAATCAACGCCCTCCACCCCTTCCGCGAGGGCAACGGGCGCACCCAGCGCGAATTCATCCGCCAGCTCGCCTATCAAAACAACTACTGTCTCTCCTACGCTGGTATCACTCAAGACAAAATGATTTTCGCTTCAAAAGCATCTTTCAAACTAGACTACGCGCCCTTGGAGCATCTCATCCTTACCCATCTCCGCCCGTTCTAACCCTAGCCACCACGCATAACCACGGCTATTATTTTTTCATATCTCCATGCTATAATAATCTTATGAAAACAATACGAGATTTTAACCCCAAAGACAAAACAATACTAATTCGCGTAGACTACAATGTCCCCGTCAAAAGTGGCAAGGTCACTAGCGACCTGCGCATTCGCGCCAGCCTACCCACCATCAATTACCTACTAGAACATGGTGCCAAGAAAATCATCCTCATCTCCCACCTCGGTCGTCCCGAAGGCAAAACCAATCCCGACTTTACCCTGAGCCCCGTTGCCGACACGCTTAGAAAACTCCTTCCCGATGTCAAAATTGGTTTTTACCCTCTCCCAGAAAAAGGTGCCAAAGCCAAAATCCCCGCAGAGGTTAAAATCGCCCTCCTTGAAAACCTAAGGTTCGACCCAGACGAAGAAAACAACGACCAAGATTTCATCAAAAATATCATCGACGCTACCGATGCCGACACCTACGTTCAAGATGGCTTTGCCGTCATCCATCGCGCCCACGCATCCACCGACGCCGTCAAGAATTTCCTGCCCGTTTACGCCGGCCTACTTCTCGAAAGCGAAGTCAAAAATCTTGAATCCGCCACCAAGAACCCAGCAAAGCCCATTCTTTTAATCATTGGTGGTTCCAAAGTCGACGACAAGCAACCCCTCATCGACAAATTCGCCACTAAAGCCGACCAAATATTCGTAGGTGGCAAAATCGCCGCCGACGGCTACAAAGCTAAAAACCCCAGAATCATCGTCGCCGATGATTTCGATGAAGATAGCAAAGGCGCCAAGTTAGACATCGGCCCTCTTTCCACCGCAAAACTCGCCGGTCTCATTACCGACGCCAAAACCGTCATCTGGAATGGCCTCCTCGGTTACGCCGAAGACCCCGCCTATGCTACCGCTTCTACTATCACTGCCGAAGTCATCGGCGAAAAACCGACCAACGAAACTACTACTATTATTTGCGGCGGAGATACTACCGGCTTTGTCGAAAAACTTATGGAAGACCACCCAAGTCTTCATTATTCCCTTGTTTCCACCGGCGGCGGCGCCTCTCTCGAATTCCTCCTCGGCAAAAAACTCCCAGGTCTCGAAGCAATCCAAGCCTAGACAAACCCCAAACCCCAAAAGTCATCCAAGCTCGAACAACCCCAGCTTAGACTTTACGCACTTTAATCGTATCCGTCCCCACTTGATTTTTGTCCCCCGACACAATCACTGCCGTCAAATCTTTTTCCTGTTCTTTGGTCTGCAAATAACCGTTTTCCTTAAGTTCCACCGCGAGGTCATAGCCAAACTCCGGCGAATAAGGCCGCACAAACGCCGAATTCGCATAAATCAAAGCCAACTGATTAGCTACTCTCTGGTTCGAAGTCACCGTTACAATCGGTACATTTGGCCTCTGTGCCGCAATCGTCACTGCCGTCGTCCCCGAAGCCGTCTGACAGACCATCACATCCGCATTAATCGTTTCCGCTAGTCGCGCCGCCACATTCGAAATCGCATCATAAATATTCGAACCTTCCCCATCTGGCATAATCGAAATCGGCGCAATCCGCGAATGGTTTTGCGTGTACAGAATCACCTTTTTCATTTCCTTCACCGTTTCGAGCGGATATTTTCCGTTCGCCGTCTCATCCGACAACATCACCACATCCGCGCCCTGTACCACCGCCGTTGCCACATCCGACACTTCCGCCCTAGTTGGCTCCGGTGATTCCACCATCGATGACAACATTTGCGTGGCCACGATACAAAGTTTCGCATGCGCTCGGCACATCGCAATCAATTTCCGCTGTACAATCGGCACCACTTCCGCCCCCGCTTCTACCGCCATATCACCGCGCGCCACCATGATACCGTCCGCCGCTTTCACAATTTCTTCCAAATGTTCATCCGACGAAATCGCCTTCTTAGTCTCAATTTTCGCAATCACTTTCGCCGTCGAACCAAGCGACAACAACAACTGTTTCAGTTTTACTATATCCTACGCCGACTGCACAAATGAAAGCGCCACATAATCATAGTCGCATTCCGCCCCATATTCAATATCCGCCAAATCTTTCTCAGTCAGAATATCCCCACCAAAATCCGTATCCGGCAAATTCAAACCTTTATGCGACATCACAAACCCGTCATTCAAAATCCGAATTTTCACTGCTTTGTCTGACGGAATATCAATAATCTCTGCTTTAACCTTCCCGTCAAACATCGATAGCGGCTCCCCCACTCGGCACTTTTCTGCTAAATTATATTGTATCGGCACAGTTAACCCACCATCGTGCTCAAAATCACCATATTCCAAAATCACTTCGTCATCAACTTTCAAATCCAAACGATTATCCTTCAAAGTTCCTAAACGAATCTACGGCCCTAGTAAATCCTGTAAAATCGCCACCGAACGACCCTTTTTCTCTGCCGCCGCCCGTATCCATTTTATCTGCTGATCGCGTTCCTCGTTCGAACCATGCGAGCAATTCAACCTGCAGCCATTCACTCCAGCCATTATTACTTCTTCTATCATTTCTGCCGAATTAGTCGCCGGCCCAATTGTCGCCAAAATTTTTGTTCTTTTAAATAATCTACTCATACTAATATCTTACCATAAGTTCAATAATATGGTAAGATTTATATATGAAACAAAACGCTAAAGATAATCGTGGCCCACACAGCACTGACGTCCATATCAGCATTCCCAAACACACTTCATTCGGCCGCTCTAACCCCGCCAAAAAAATCGTCCTTGTTATTATTGGTATAGCAATGGCATCAGTTATTTTTCTGATGGTCTTTTCGGTTTTCAACAAAAGCGAAAATCAAATCAAATCCCGCATCACCCGCCTCGCTACCGATTATTACGAAAACTATTTTTACGACGACTTCACTAGCTCACCCGAATTCGCCAAAATCGACGACCTCGACACCGCCATGGAAAAATACACCCGCCGTGGCTTCGCCTCAATTTCCCTCCGCCAACTTCTCCTCCACGACCCCTCTCAAACCGCCGAGGACGCCAATTACCTCAAATCCCACTGCAATGAGAACAAAACTTTCATCCAAATCTTCCCAGAACCTCCCTATGACAAAACTTCCTACCACATTGAATACACCTACTCTTGTAATTTCTAAAAAAACTTGTTATAATAATACCACTACAATAATTGTAGCCCGACATTTTACAACTTGGTCTCGTAGTATAACGGTTAGTACAACGGGTTTTCATCCCGTCAATAGGAGTTCGACTCTCCTCGAGATCACCAGAAATAAAATAAGACCCTACGGGTCTTCTTTTATTTCTGCTGTTTTTTGGGAGAGGCGAACTCGTAGAGTTCGCTCGTGGTAGGAGTCGAGCAAATATCTAAAACAAAGTTTTAGATATTTCGAGACAACGCCCCACGAATTGATTTGCGCTTTAGCGCAAATCAAACTCTCCTTAAAACCGTCAACCAACCCCTCCCGGGTGCATTTTCCCATTTTGCCGTGTAAAAAACAGTCCAATATATTAGTCATTAACCTACTTTTTTGAAATTAAAATAATTATGCTATAATATATTATATGAAAGGAATAAATCATGATTTACTAGCTCCATTAGGCATGGTAGGGCTGACCATCCTAGTTGGAGCTATTTTAACATTACCAAACACAAACGCCGATGATAGCTCGGTCGTCACCGCCACTATCACAGTCCCAGTATCCTGCTCCATGAGCGGTAGTGGTATGAACAGCCACACTGCCGAAATCCCCAATGGTATAGATTCCCGTGGCAGTGATTACTATCCAAATGGTATCGGGCAGACTACTCTGAAAGCCTATTGTAACGATAACGAAGGTTTCTCTATCTACGCAGTGGGCTATACAGGGGACACTATTGGCAATACCTATCTCAGGGACGCAAATCTCGGACAAACGGACGATATCATAACTGGTACTACCTTCAGCGGCAATACGTCAAACTGGGCAATGAAACTTGGTGTAACCACAGGCACTTACACTCCAATCATTGCGGGTAGTAGTAGTGACACCGAAAGACAATCCGGCGATACCGATTACAGTAGCTGGGTAGTAGTACCATCCACCTATCAGCGGGTAGCATACAGAAACTCCGGTACTGACATAGACAACGGCAACATCCAAGCAGAAGGCGCAAGCGTAACCGCTACTTACGCCGCCTACATCAGCCCCATCCAGAAAGCTGGTACTTATGTGGGAAAAGTCAAATACACCCTCGTCCACCCAGCTAATGAAGTCCCACTCCAGCCCCAAACCACCGAAGCCGGTTGTATCCGCTACTATCCAAACGGTGGCAATGTAGAAGGCACTATGGGCTGCCAGAGCATCTCGGCTTCTGCCACTTCCGCTACACTTCTCGCTTCCAACTTCAGCCGCGCCGGTTATGGCTTCGCCGGCTGGAGCACCACCTATGACTACTCTGACGATACAGGCTTCCTAGGTCCACAAGAATACATCACCTTCACCGCAGGACAATACACCGGCAGCAACAATGGTCTCTCCCTCTACGCTCGCTGGATTAAATCTGCTGGTAATCTCCAAGGTTGGACTGGGTGCCCTAGCTTACAAAGTGGTGCCGTTACTGCCCTCACCGACCAGCGTGACGGCGAAACCTATGCTGTGGCTAAACTCGCTGATGGTAAAT
>JAUMXR010000016.1 GCA_030528995.1 Candidatus Saccharimonadota bacterium
ATATATTAATTCTTCCGATAATTTCATATCTCTATTATATCACAGTTGATGTCCGTCTCTCGCACGGTTCGCCCATTCATCCGCCATTTCATTGAATCTAGTCCCTACATGCCCCCTCGTCCAACAAAGTTTCACTGGATTCTGACAGTACAATTCGTATAATTCCTTCACGATTTCCAGATTCTTAATTTCCCCGCTCTTCTTTGTCCAACCACGCGCCTCCCAAGCTGGCGCCCATTTTTCTAGCACATTCACCCAAAACTCCGAATCAGTATGTATTTCGCATCCCTCACTACCAGCATATTTTATTGCCGCAATCAAAGCCTTACCTTCCATTCGAATGTTAGTCGAATCTTTTTCGTTTCCTAGCACCACTGGTTTTCCCTCGTCGCCATTCACTTCTATTACTGCAAAACCACCCTCACCGGGGTTTGGCTCCGCGCTTCCATCAGTATATAATATTTTCATTTTACCTCCTTTTAATCTCTTTTTAACATCACCGTAAATGCTTCCGATGGAATATCAATCTTGCCAAATCTTTTCATGCGCGCCTTACCCCGCTTCTGTTTTTCAAGTAACTTCGCTTTACGATCTCTATCACCGGTATGAATTTTCACCGTGACATCCTTACGATACGCGCCAATCGTCTCTCGCGCAATAATCCTCGCCCCAATCGCTGCTTGAAGTGCCACTTCATAGTTTTGTCGTGGAATCACTTCTTTCAATTTCTTCGTCACCTCGCGTCCAATCGCATCCGCTTCGCTCCGATGCGCCATCACCGAAAGCGCATCCATTTTGTGACCCCCTACTAAGAAATCTACCCTCACCAAATCTTCCGCTCGATACCCCGAAAGCTCATAATTAAACGATGCGTATCCGCTTGTTGCCGACTTCAGCTGGTCATAAAAATCCGTCAGCAAATTCGCCATCGGCGCTTCAAAATCAATCACCGCTCTATCTTCAATATAAGATACATTCGTCTGGTGTCCGCGCTTTTCATTTATTAAATTCAACACATTTCCGATCATCGGCTTTGGCAAAATTATCTCACCCTTCACCCACGGTTCCCGTATTTCGCGAATTTCTGAAGCATCCGGCAAATCTGAAGCTGACTTTATTTCTCGCACTTCACCATTATTCATCACTACTTCATAATTTGTCGATGGATTAGTGACAATTAAATCCAAACCAAACTCTCTTTCCAGCCTCTCCCGAATAATATCCATATGGAGTAGCCCCAAAAACCCAATTCTAAGACCAAACCCTAGTACTGGTGAATTCTCTGGCTCATACCTAAGCGCCGAATCCGACAGCGACAATTTCTCAATCGCCTCTTTTAATTCCTTATATTGGTCATTTGATACCGGAAAGAACCCCGCGTACACAAACGGCAACACGTTTTTGTAACCAGGTAACGGCTTTACCACCTCCCCATTAACGTCCACCACTTCGTGACCGCCTTCGACTTCTCTCACCATCAACCCTTTCGCAAGTGTCACCGTATCACCCACCTTGGCTTCGCGCGTAGTCTTAAGATTTGTCACAATGTATCCAATCTCGCCCTCTTTCAGGCTCTCTCTTGGCGACATCTTTGGCGTCAAGAACCCAACCTCAAGTGCCAGGCCCTTTGTCCCCGCTGCCATCATCAAAATCTCAGAATTCTTTAATATTTCACCCTCAAAAATCCGCACATACAAAACCACCCCCCGATAATCATCAAAATATGAATCGAATATCAACGCTTTTGTTGTTTTCACACCTATAATTATACCACAATCCACCCACGAATCGACATCTTAACAGATGAGACCACTAATATCTCGATAGGCGGTTTCGCCTGGCTCACCTTTTACTTTATGCTTCCTTGATGTAATATGATTTACTTCACAGTATCTATTCTTAAATTCTTCTTCTTTTTTCAGTAACGCCCGCATATCTTTAATAAAATTTCTGTAAGCCTCATCCTCGTAAAACATGTTTTCCGGATTTTCTTCACTATATTTCTGCGACAATCTCTTAATCGTAAAATCCAAATAATCTTCTATCACTTCATCTGGCATTCTCTCATGCGCCACAAAGAAACTTCTGATAAATACTATCTCGATAGTTGTATTCCTATCCGCAGACGAAATTAGTTTTCCATACACACTTCTAGGCTCATCCTCTTTTGAGGAGCGGTGATCTTCAATGGCCTCTTTGATTGTCTGCCTTTCCTCATCCGTAAAAAACTTTTTCATTCCCCCATCATTCATGAAATTCTGCGCTGCTATCAAATGATGTCTTTCATGATCGACATATTTCCCCCAATCATGACACGCCGCTATCGCATAAATCATATTCTCATTCAAACCCAAATTAAAAACATCATTTAATTCAAAACTCCTTCTAATCACCTCCAGCACGTGTGCGATGTTGTGTCCTCCATCATTTTTTTCGTACTCTGGAAATACATGCTCAGCGATATACTTTTTCAAATCCGGGTTTACATTTTTAGTATATTCTTTTAATTCTTTTACCAAATCTACCGTTTTCATTCTCATGTCTCCCACTAATTACTAATTTTTCTCGGCTCAGGCCCACGCTCTACCACCGCATCTAGTATCTTATCTACGCCAAGACCAGTTTTACCAGATGCTTCAATGATTACTTCTCGCGAACACCCAAGCAGATTGATAATTTGTGCCGCCACTTTCTCAACATCCGCTGCCGGCAAATCTACCTTATTTATCACCGGTATTATCGTCAAGTCCTGTTCCAACGCCAAATATACGTTCGCCAGCGTCTGTGCTTGAATTCCCTGCGTCGCATCTACTACCAAAACCGCCGTCTCTACCGCCTGAAGAGACCTCGACACCTCGTAAGAAAAGTCCACATGCCCCGGCGTATCAATTAAGTTAAGAGTATATCCTTTCCAAGACATTGTCACAGGGGTCAGTTTAATAGTAATCCCTTTTTCCCGCTCTAATTCCATCGAATCAAGAAGCTGCGCCTTCATTTCACGCTTCTCCACCGTGCCAGTAAGCTCCATCATCCTATCCGCAATTGTCGACTTCCCGTGGTCAATGTGCGCAATAATACAAAAATTCCGTATTTTTTCCATAGAGTAATTATACTATAAAATCTATCTATAAATAAATTACGGTTGAACCTTAGAAGTTTCCGTACCGTTATAACAGACATCACCAGCAAAAGCTTTTCTTAAATCGTCCGTATTGTACTCACTACATTCCAACGGCGCTTGCGTAATAGCAAAGAATTGCCATTCGTCATTAGGACTAACCCTGTAAAATAATCCTAGTCCACCGCCAAGACCTACTCGCAAAACCTGGTAAGGCTCATATTGGCTTTTTTCCGCCTCAGCACCATAAGCATTTATTATCCTTGGATACTCCCCCTTCTTTTCTAGATATGCTTTCTCAAGCTCACCAACTAAATGCAGTTCTTCATCAGATAAAAAGCCCCAATATGTCTTGCCACACTCAAGAGTTACTTTTTCACTTCTATCATTTGGGCTATTTGGATTTTGATAAACGCTTTCTTCATAAATACCACATACTACATCATTCGAATTGCTATAGCCATATATTTGCGGTCCAGCAGAACCGAGAAATGGAATAGTTCCCAAAGCCTCAAAGCCTAATCCCTCAAGCTTTGATTTAATTAAAGCCATATTGTCGTCTCTTTCCTGTTCACTATCATACCTAATATCGGTTACTATGTTAATCTTCATTGGCACATAGGCATTAAGTCCTTTTGGTTTATAAGTTAGCCCACTACCATTACTCAGATAGCCCCAACTATTTTGAACTCCAGCAATCACTTCTTTCATTAAACTCTCGACACTCCTATACTCATCCGCCATGCCTACATCACCAGAAACCTCAACGACATCATCTGACTCGGTTGTCGTATTCGACTTGTCACCCTTTCCGTAATCATCTTGTGTTTTATGATAATTAAGCCCAAAATATATTGCTAAACCAGCAAAGACCACAACTAGCAGTCCCAGCACAATAGTCAGAGCGTTGTTTTTCTTTCGCTCCGCAACTGTGCCAACAGGCGTAGTTTCTGTATTAGGCTTTCCTGTTATATCAACCGCCCCATCCGTATTATTATCCATTAACCTCCTTTATTAGCTTAAAGATATTATATCATATAATAATAAAAAGCCGAGGTCCTAGCCTCGGCTTTTTGTCCTTTATTTCACTCCAATCATCGATAAGCTCAGTTTCCCGTGATCAATCGCCACCAAACGCACTTTCACCTTGTCACCAACATGCAGTACCTCTTCCACCGATTTCAGTCTCTTTCCTTCACGAATCTGCGAAATATGGAGCATTCCATCAATGCCGGGCATAATGTTTACAAATGCCCCAAAGTCTTTAATTGAAACTACGGTGCCATCATAAACTTTTCCAACTTCTGGCTCTTCCACCAACGACTTTACCCATTCAAGCGCCTTTTGGATTTTTTCAGGGTCATTACCCGAAATTGTCACCAGGCCAGAATCTTCAATATCCACCTCTGCACCCGTCTCAGTCGTGATTTTATTAATAGTTTCGCCACCTTTACCAATAATCGCGCCAATCTTCTCTGGCTTCACCATTAGCTTTTCAATTTGCGGAGCATACTTAGAAATCTCTGCTCTTGGTTTATCGATCACTTCCATAATATGTTTCAAGATAAACATCCGTCCTTCGTGCGATTGTTTCAAAGCTTTTTCCATGATTTCTACTGGTAAACCATGCACTTTCATATCCATCTGAAGCGCCGTCACGCCTTCCGTGGTACCAGTTACCTTGAAATCCATATCACCGGCAAAATCCTCTGCATCCATCAAATCCGTCAGGACGTAAGCTTTGTCAATATCTTTGGCCGTAATTTCGGCACCCTTTTCAACGTCTACCATCAACCCCATCGCCACGCCAGAAACTGGTCGCTTAATTGGCACACCAGCATCCATAAGCGCCATACAAGACGAACAAGTCGCCGCCATCGAAGTGGAACCATTTTGTGACATGATCTCGGTCACTGAACGAATTGCATACGGAAATTCCTCTTCCGAAGGAAGCACTGGAATCAATGCGCGTTCCGCCAAATATCCATGTCCAATTTCACGACGCCCTGGCGAGCCAATCCTACCAGGCTCACCCACAGTGTAAGATGGCGCATTGTAGTGATGCATATAACGCCTCTTACCATCAGTCACTTCCATCGTATCCACATCTTGCGCATAAGATAAAGGCGCCAATGTCACGATATTCATCGCCTGTGTCACCCCACGCGTAAACAACGACGAACCATGCGTTCTAGGTAAAATCCCTACCTGTGAAGACAAAGGTCGCACCTCATCTAACTTACGACCATCTGGACGCACGCCCTCTTCTACGATACCACGTCTCACCTCTTTATGTACGGCTAATTCAAATGCTTGATCATATACATCGCGCAAATTTTCATCATACCATTCGACTTTCTCATTATCCGTCTCGCCCTGCCCCTTAGATAAAGCGAATTCGTCATGCATCGCATACTTGATATCATCCAAAATATGCGCTCTTTCCATCACATTGCCACGCACCTTTGAACCGAACTTCCCTGCTGTCCAATCAGCCACTTCTTTCAAAATTTCCTCATCCGGCAACACCAATTCGTATTCCTGTGGCGTCGCATCTACTTGCTTAGCCAACTCTCTTTGTAAATCCAAAGCCGGCTGCACATTCTTTACCGCCCAGTGCATTGCCTCGATAATAGTCTCTTCTGGAACCTCCTTCATTCCAGCTTCTACCATCATCACCTTACCATCCTTACAGGCCACAACAAGGTCCATCGGTGACTGCTCGCGCTCTTCTGAGCTCAAGAACCCCTTGAATTCACCCCCGATTCGCCCAATCCGAATACCGGCCACCGGCCCATCAAATGGCACACCAGCGTTCATCAGTGCAGCAGAAGCCGCAACCATCGCTACACAGTCTGGTCTAAACGCAGGGTCCATTGACAAAACCGTACAGACCACCTGTACTTCTTGACGATATCCCTTCGGGAACAACGGTCGAATCGGCCTATCAATCAAGCGACCAACTAGCACCGCTTCATCCGCCGGTTTTCCTTCTCTCTTGATAAACCTTGAACCAGAAATCTTGCCCGCCGCATACCATTTCTCTTCATAGTCAATCGATAGTGGGAAGAAGTCCTGTACCACCGGCTTAGTCCCTACCACCACCGAACCTAGCACTACGGTATCACCGTAAGTCACTAGAACGGAAGACGTAGAACGAAATCCGACTCTATTTACCTCTAGAGTTAGCTCTCGCCCCAACCATTCAGTCGAAACCCTCACCGTTTTCTTACCATTAGGGTTGATAATATCCATAAAAATATTCCTTTCTCGGGAAAACTTCAGGTATTTAAGCTAGAGACCAATCGGTTTTTTTCGAAAGCATTGCGACCAACGGGGAGCTTGCGCAGCGAGCCCCGTAACGACGGGCGCGAGCGTCGCGCGCTTGAGAAAAGAATCGATTGGTCTCTGGCTCCAAATATCTGCCGTCTTCCCATATATTAATATACTCCAATCATTATACTAAATACCCACCGACTTTTCAAGTTCAGAAAACATAAGCTCCATCCCTTTAAAAATTTGCCCTATTTACGAAAAACTGTTATAATATCATCAATGCACCACTCATATTGGCGCATAGTATTTTTTTACAGACTCTGATGAATAAGCAGTATTGTTGCAAAACCATAAAGGAGGGATAAAATGGGACACAATACTTTTTCGGTCGAAAGTTATCGACAAGCACGTAAACTGTACGACGTCACCGATGACGCCAACGTCACCAGAAAGGCGGAAGAAAAAGCCAGAAGAACTGGACAGCTGAGCGAAATAGTCGATCCAGCAATCAATCCAATCCGTTTTTCCAAAATTCGGTTGGACCCACATCAAAAGAAATGGATTGTCACCGTTGGCTGCCCCATGGACATCGAAGTTAGTTGCGACACCACTGGCTCCATGGGTGGCGAAGTTGACACCGAAATGGCGACTTTACCTCAGCTATACGAAGCGGTATCGCAGGTTTTACCGGGATACGATCCTCAGCTTTGCTTAGGAATTTTTGGCGATTGCGAAGATAGATTCGTAATGTGCCGACCACAATTCGAGATGGAGGCAGAAAAAATCGTCAATTACCTTAAAGAAATGGCACCCCAGAGAGGCGGCGCCGGCAATAATGGCGAAGACCCTCAATATGCTATGTTTGCAAGGGCATATTTGACAGACGCCTACACCAACCATATCGGGCTCAAAGGCTATCACTTCATCGTTACCGATGAACCCTACCACCATAGTCTCACCAGAGACCAGCTTGAACGCGTTTTTGGAGATGAAATCTTCGATAAAGAACTTAAGTCTTTTAGCAAAAACATACCGTCACTGGAAACAATGGTTAAGGAACTTAAAAGTAAGGCCCACCAGTTTGTATTAGTTCTTAGAGACCATCGCCATAGCAATACAATCGATCGTTGGCGCAAATTATGTGGCGAAAAATCAGTCATCGTAATCGATTCTACTCGGCAATTGCCAAAAGTCATATCGGCCATCATCGGGTTGACCGAAGGTACGCTCGATATCACAGATCTTAAAGAACATCTTGGCGACGAAGGCAACGCAAAGCTGATTTCTCAGCTTTCTTGTATCGATATTGGCGCACAAGCCGTGCTGAGACATAATCTTCCTCATCCAGTTCCTAAAGCAGATGATATTTTTCTGCATAAGGAGGACATCTGGCCCATTCAGCCAGGTGAAACGGTGGAAGAAGACGATGAATCAGAACCATCCGATTCCATCAGATACCTGTAAACAAAGTATAAAAAAGTCCCCGATTGGGGACTTTTCTCTGGGTTAAATAAAAACATACTTTGCAAAAAGCATTGTGGCAATCCGCCTATATTCATAATCATAGAATGGACAGTCGCCGTCGATGCTCAAAAGCTCGCTCGTCGCGAACTCGTCACTAGAAGTAAATCTCGCGAAACCCCAATGGAGCAGCTCTTTCCGAAGCAGATCTCTTTCAATCTGCTCAATTGACTCCTTTTTAGTTTTACTGTACTCGTAAGTCTTGGCAAACTGATCTGCCAAAAACTTCAAATCACGAGTATTTTCGCTCCTATCCCGACTCAGCCAAACCGAATCGAAACAGATATGTGCAACCTCAGGTTCTGCTTGATAAAACAGAGGCTCCAAATCGTCTAGCTGCCATATCTCCAATTCAGACTCAGAAGTACCATAACCCTTCAGAACAGGGCCACCTACCAAAACGATTTCTCCCTCTTTCAAACGTTCCGCAACCTGAGTAAGTCGCGGCATAATAGCTTTTAGCCCCAAGTCAAAAGGTCCTTCCAACTTTGCGTACGGTGTTAAAAGTGGCGCCCCACCACAACCATCACGGTCTTTTATCCACTCGTCGTATCCCTTCGAGGCAGATAATGGTTTCTGCCGCCGAAGTGGCTCAGCGAAAAGTGCCTTGCAATACTCCTTCCTGTCTAAAGCATGGTTATTAAATGCCATATCTGAAAAGCTGAATCTTATCGGATAAAGCGGCTCTTCGAAATTATCCTTCAGGACATCAGTCCCAAATTCAAATATCCGCCCCCTCTCTCTAGCCGAGAGGTACCCATATTCAATTAACCACGGCAAGAAATGCAAACATTTCGCTATCTTTTCCTGCCCACCAGACGAGTAAGCCTCGCCCTTGTGAAAGTCTTCGCGCACATCATCGACGTTGACAAGCCTATGCCACGCCTTCATGTACGCGTCCCGGAACGATTCCGGTGCCCCTTCCAAAAGTTCCAAAGGAAAATATAATAAAATCCTCTGTGAGTTCAAATTGGAGAGAAGCTTCTCCATCGCATCATATAATCCTTTTTTCAAAGGATTATTAGCCTCAAGCGAAAAAATATCGCTCCGCTCTAGAGCTTCACAAATATCCAACGCCATCTGTCCACGTTCCGTTATGGAACCGAATATAGACTCATCGAATCTTCTTTCGATATAAGGTCTAACAATTTGCATCATATCCCCCTTCCTGTAACCCAGTTTTTAAAGTACTCCTATAATTATACCACATTTCAACCATTTTGTCTAGCATAAGTATTGATTTTTACAGCAAAATATGCTATAATATAGACATAAGTTGTTTGTTTCGAACAAAAGCACTTTAAAGGAGGAAGATGATGATTAATATAATAGATTGTCATATCCATTGCAACGATGATACCGTAGTTACGGCCATAGATATCAAATTGAAGGCCCGCCCTGAAGAAGCAATAAACGAAAAGAGCCAACATTTAATAGCTCGTATCTCGGCGGCCTTCAATTCACTAAATTTTTTTGCCGAATACGGCAAAACCTTTAAAATGGATTTAAACCCGAAGAGGAGCAACATCGCGAATATGCACATTTCCCTTTGGGAAAACATTCTCACATTCACCGAAGTGGGTGAGTTCCTTGATGCTTTCCGTCAAGAACTGACAAAATCACCCTTCTAAACCAAAAACCCGCCAATTAAGGCGGGTTTCTTTTTTTCTAAAGCTTATTTCCTGAGACCAAGTTTCTTCACAGTTTTCTTATATAGCTCAAAATCGGTCTCTTCAAGATAGCGAAGCAATTTCTTGCGCTTCCCTACCATCTGCATTAAACCTCTTTTGGCCATAAAGTCATGTTTGTTATTTTTGACGTGCTCGGTCACTTCTTTGATCCGTTCAGTCAAAATCGAAACTTGAACTTCAGGAGAACCAACATCCGCCTTATTACGGGCGACCTTGGCAATAGCCTTGTCTTTATTCTCTTTTGTTATCATAGTGTGACTATTATATCACAACTCTCCTCTAGGGTCAACGCTTATCTGCCATCCTTTGCTTTCTCGAGCAATTGATACACACCAGCCGCCAGCAATCCACCAACAAGCGGACCAACGATAAACACCCAAATTGCCCCCATCGGCGCACCATTGCCACCAATCGCTGCCACAATCGCAGGACCAATTGAACGTGCCGGATTTACGCTTGTACCAGTAAGACCAATCCCGAGAATATGAACCGCCACCAACGAAAAGGCGATTACAATCCCAGCCACATGTCCATGTTTTGCTTTATCCGATGTTACACCAAGAATCGAAATCACAAAGATAAATGTGAGCAGTACTTCAACCAGAAGACCAATCCACATATTCCCATTAACACCGTCCAAACCGTTCGAGCCAAATCCACCAGTCATATCCACAATCCCTGCACCATTGAAGATTAGAGCTAAAAGTCCAGCCCCAGCTAGCGCACCCAATACTTGAGAGACAATATAGCCACAAAAATCCTTCCCTGACATCTTTTTAGAAGCTAGCATCGCAATCGACACAGCCGGATTAATGTGGCACCCTGAAATATTCCCAATCGAATAAGCCATCGTAAGTAGCCCCAACCCAAACGCAAACGCCGTCAAGATGTAACCACTCCCCAACGTCGGATCACACCCTACCGCCATCGCCGTGCCACAACCAATCAGCACTAGCACCGCCGTGCCGATAAATTCAGCAATATATTTTTTCATTCTAAATCTCCTATTTAGCTTTATTATTCAGCCGTCTCTAAGATTACGACGTTTTCTGGCGTAGTTTTAATGATGAAGTACATTGGACTTTTCTCTACCACTTCACCAGTAATCACTACATGGTCACCATCCTTCGGATAATCACCCTCGCTAGCACCTTCAATTTCAAATTCCGTACCAATCTTGAGACCATTACTTGCGCCAGCCTCACCTATCGAATATTTGCTCATTGGGTGCATAACGATACCATCAATTTGAATCACCTTGCCCATCATCTCACCATTTTGGATCGCTTTTGCTTGAGCTTCCATCGTATCATAATCACCATACCCTACCATCACGTCAATCGTATCATAAACTTTTTGGCTAGAAGTGCCGCCACCTGGTTCACCACCGGTGCCGCCATTGCCACCTTTCCTAGTTGCGACCACCACGCCGATGATAATAGCAATTACTACTACCACGGCAACTACTATGCCAATTATTAAATTGTTGTTCTTTTTTGCCATAATACCTCCTTAGAATTATTAATTCTATTATAGCAATTCAAACCAAAACTCGTCAACCAAACCGTTTATCGTTGTTTAAATTGTTCCAGTTTAGCTGCATCAGTAACGCTGTATTTACCAACTTGCGTCCTTCTTAAAGCCGTCAAATATGCCCCCGTTCCTATCTTCTTGCCAATATCCTCCGCCAAAGTCCGAATATAAGTTCCACTCGAAACTTTGCACCTCAAACTAAGCTCTGGATATTTATAACTCATTATCTCAATATCATAAATAGTAACTTCCCTACTTGGAATTTCGAAATCCTGATTCTTTCTCGCCAATTTGTATGCCCTCACTCCATTAATTTTGATCGCAGAATATTTTGGCGGAGTTTGAGAAATCACACCTACGAAACTCTTTACGGCTATTTCAATCTCATCCCGCGTTGGCACCAAATCATCACGCACCTTCGTCAGTTCACCCTCTACATCCCCAGTATTAGAAACGAATCCTAGTTTCAGAGTCGCTTCGTATTCCTTGTCTAATTTCAAAAACTCATTTGATTTTTTAGTCATCTTGCCACTTAGAATTATTAAAAGTCCCGTCGCAAATGGGTCCAAAGTCCCCGTATGCCCGACTTTCACTTTATGCCCAAATTTTGCCTTCAAAAACCCGCGCACTTTCGCCACCACCCCAAAACTCGATATCCCTGCCGGTTTATCTACTAGAATAATCTGGTCTTCCATATCTATATATTATACCATTCTCTTCTTTTTCCCAAAACTATGCTATAATAAACTTATGTTAGTTACTGGCAGCAATCTCATCAATACTCCAGTTTTAAGTGTCCAGACCGGCAATCCAGTTGGTTTCGTCTCGGCGCCAATTATTGACCCAGATTCACTTAAAATCATTGCTTTTCAGCTTTCTGGGCCACTTGTCACTAGCGATGCTTCCATCCTCGATGCCAAATCCGTGCGCGAATACTCCTCCATGGGTATGGTAATAGACGGCGTAGATGATCTTGTCGGTCCCGAAGACATTGTAAAGATCAGCAAAATTCTCGCCCTGAATTTTAATCTTATCGGTCTCAAAGTTGAAACCAAAAAAGGTTCCAAGCTCGGCAAGGTCCTCGACTATACTTTTACCGACAATGACTTCGTCGTCCAACAAATTATCGTCAAACGCCCAGCTATCAAGGCCTTCATTGACCCAGAACTCACCATTTCTCGCAAAGAAATTGTCGAAATCACCGACTACAAAATTATCGTCAAGGACGAAGAAAAAGTCTTAAAAGCCCGTGCCGAAAAAGAGGATTTCATCCCCAACTTCGTCAATCCTTTCCGCGAAAAACAACCTGGTTTTGCTCCTACCGACTACAAAGAATCTGAAGAATAATTCGTTTTACAAACAACAAACTATTCAATCCAACTCCCCATTTTTTGCCAACTCTTCTCTCACTAAATCATACGAAAAACCTTGTCGGCACAAATACGCCATCAGCTTTTCATCATCATATTTCGCTCGTTTCCTCGCTATCATTTTTTGGATTTCTTCTCTGTCGTCCCTACCGCCTAGCACCCCATCAATTATCTCCCCCGATACCCCTTTCTTTCTTAGCTCCATCACTAATCTCTTCCGCGACACCCCCTTCTTCACAAACCGATTCTCCACATACCACTCCGCAAATTTCGTGTCATTCAAATAACCCTTAGAAATTAAGCGCTCGATGATTGTTTGAGAAAACTCAGAAACATCTTCTTCGGGACTCTCGATAATCTGTCCCGAAAGCTCCAATAGGGCTTCTGAGGAATCTTTCGTAGGCTGCCGCCGAGAACGAAGGCGCGCGTCACCCGTGAAGACGGGCTGGCGCGACGCCGTGTCCGAAGAAGCCCTATGGAGCTTTCTCCGCAGATAATCTCGAGTCTCCCGCTCGCTACGCGGTCTCACCAAGACCCATTCCAGTGTCCTCTGATACAGTTTCCCGAACTCCGAAGCTTTCTTCAGCTCTGCCTTTTTCTCTTCGGATAATTCCATCCCCACCTTCACTCCCAAATCTACCACTTGCGCCACATCCAACGAAAAAGCAAACTTGCCATCCACAAACACGTTCACGCGATTCGGATTCTTAACCCCCTGCTTCAGTTCAGTTACCCTCGAAACCTTCGTCTCACTAGAATTGTCCACACCGGCATCATCAGATAATCGCCTCGCGCCAAACTTATTCGTACGAGCCTTCTCATTCGGCACATTATCTTTTAACTTATAGATTTCCATCAATCAAACCGTGCATCTCTAGCCAATGTCTTATTGTTACAAAAGTATATTTGTCGTCCTTAAGTGATTGTTTGGCGTATTTCATCCGAAAATCTTCCATCTCCACATATGGCACCCATTTCACCTCGGACACCTCCTCATCATTGAACGCAAATTCATCTTTTCGCCCAGTCCAATCTACCGCATAAACCCAAGCGAATCGATTCCGACTAAAAGGCGCCAGCGTAACAAATTGTAAATCATCAGCTTCAATCTTCACGCCGATTTCTTCATACACTTCACGTTTCGCCGCCTCCATCAAAGATTCACCTAAATTAATATGCCCACCAGCCGATATGTCATAATCGCCAGGATATCGACTCACCTTGTCAGAACGTCGTTGCCACAGAAATTCCAATTCACCATCCTGATTAAAACGATACAAAAACACTACCGTAACCCCCACAATCACATCTGAATTATTCTCCTCAGGATTATCTAGCGCCGAATTCCATCCTTCACCAACAATAGGCTCACCATTCGGCGCAAACACCTGCCAAATCTCATCACTATGCATCAACAGCTGCTTTCTCGCGCACCTTCGCTTCAATTTCTGCCATCAATTCCGGCTTTTCTTTAAATAGTTTCTTCACCGCTTCTCGTCCTTGACCCAAAGTCTCACCATTATATTTGATAAATGCTCCAGCTTTTTCTAGCACCCCGTAAGTAACGCCGAGGTCCAGAACATCACCGGATTTCGAAATCCCTTCATTATACATTACGTCAAACTCTGCCGTTCTAAATGGCGCCGCAATCTTATTCTTCACCACTTTCACCTTTGTTCGGTTGCCAGAAATATTGTCACCATCTTTGATTTGACCAATTCGCCTAATGTCAACCCGCACCGATGCGTAAAACTTCAAAGCATTACCACCAGTCGTTGTTTCCGGATTGCCAAACATCACTCCAATCTTCATCCGAATCTGGTTAATAAATATTACTGTCGCACGTGACTTGGAAATAATACCAGTTAACTTACGCATCGCCTGCGACATCAACCGCGCTTGTAGGCCCATCTGAGCATCACCCATCTCGCCGTCAATTTCTGCCTGTGGCACCAAAGCCGCCACTGAGTCCACTACAATTAAATCTACCGCATTAGACCGCACCAATGTCTCACAGATTTCTAATGCTTGCTCACCATTGTCTGGCTGCGAAATTAAGAGATTTGCCGTATCGACGCCAATCTTTTTCGCATAAGCCGGATCAAGAGCATGCTCCGCGTCGATAAACGCTGCCTGCCCACCCTGTTTCTGAATCTCCGCAATCGCATGTAGAGCCAAAGTCGTCTTACCCGAAGATTCTGGCCCATAAATCTCAATAATCCTTCCTTTCGGCCAACCGCCGCCCAACGCAATATCAAGTGACAACGACCCAGACGGCAATAATTCTACATCCATCTTTGGCGTCTCACCCAGTTTCATAATAGCACCGTCACCAAATTGTTTCGTAATTTGCGCCATCGCTAGCTTTAACGCTTCACTCTTACCATCTTGAGCTTCTGTTTTTACATTTTTCTTATCCACCGCATCCTTTTTTGCCATATTACCTGCCTTTCTTTTTTATATTATATCACCTTATATCACACTCCAGAAGCTAATTCAACCGAATTATTACACTTATGCTCTCATTCCGAAGTAATTATGATACAATATAGCTATGAGAGTAAATGAAAACATCTTAATATCAAGTCTTACCACCATGCGTCTCGGCGGTCCCGCTAGATATGTCCTCGAAATCGAAAAGCCCGAAGAAATCCCCGATGCCTATGGTTTCGCTAAAACTTATAATCTTCCCACTTTTGTGCTTGGCGGTGGCGCTAACACCATCGGCCACGACGAAGGCTTCAATGGCGTAATTATTATTAATCGTATGCGTGGCATCTCGGCCGAATCCACCACCATCAAGGCCATGGGCGGCGAACTCTGGGACGACGTAGTCGAATTCGCCACTGACAGAGGCCTCACCGGCATCGAGGGACTCAGCAAAATCCCTGGCCTCGCCGGCGCTGCACCAGTTCAAAACATCGGCGCTTACGGTCAAGAAATCGCCGACACTCTCACCGAAATCGATGTTTATGATCCAGCCACCGATAAATTCCTCACCTTAACCAAAGACGATCTCAACTTTTCCTATCGCAGAAGCATTCTCAATACCACCGCCAAGAATCGCTACTTCGTTATTTCCATTACGCTCAATCTCAAATCCGGTCAAATGACTCGCCCATTTTATAATTCCATCGAAAGATACATCGAGACCCACAACATCACCGACTTTAGCCCCAAAAGCATTCGCAATATCGTCAGCGCCATTCGCGCCGACAAACTCCCCGACCCCCTCACCATCCCCAGCGCCGGTTCCTTCTTCAAAAACATCTACCTCACCGAACCGGAAGCCGAAATCGCCAGAGACAAAAATTACCCAGTCTACGAAAGCAAAGAAGGTTACAAAATCAACTCCGGCTGGTTTATCGAACAAGCTGGCCTTAAGGGGCAACTCTTCCACGGCTTCCGCGTCAGCGACAAAGCCCCTCTCGTTCTCATCAATGAATCAGCTACTTCCTATAATGACTTAGCCAAGGCCCGCGATGAAATCATTGCCAAAGTTTACGACAAATTCGGCTACTGGCTCGAACAAGAACCCGTGGAGCTGCAATGAAATCCCTAAACGGCAAAGAACTCGCTGGCTTCGTCAAAGAACGCCAAGCTCATCAAGTTCGCTCACTCAAAACGCGACCCAAGTTGCTAATTATTCGTGACAACGAAAATCCCATCATCCAAAAATACGTCGACCTAAAAATCCGCTACGGCGAAGATATCGGTGTCATCGTCACTGATTATCTAGCCAAAGATACTGAAGACATCAAATCTCAAATCCTCTCTGCCAACTCCGACCCCACCGTTGACGGCATCATTATTCAGCTCCCTCTCACCGACAAATCCATGACCGAAGAACTCTGCAACCTCATTGCTCCAACTAAAGACGTCGATGGCCTCGGCCAAAACGCCGCTTTCGATTCTGCCACCGCCACTGCCATCAACTGGCTCTTAGCTGGCTACGACATCAAGTTAGACCACCAAAAAATCGCCCTCGTCGGCCGCGGCAAACTTGTCGGCGCCCCACTCTACAGAATGTTTACCAATTCTGGCTTTGACGTCGCCCTCTTTCATCACGGCTCTGACTTGACAAAGCTTAACCAGTATGATATAATCATCACTGCCACGGGCGTTCCGGGGTTGATTGTTAATTCTATGGTCAAACCCGGCGCCGTTCTTGTAGATGCTGGCACCGCCAGCGAAAAAGGAGTCATCAAAGGCGACCTCGCCCCCGAGGTTCGCGAACGCCAAGACCTCTCCGCCATCACCCCAACCATCGGTGGCGTTGGCCCCCTTACAGTCTCCTGTTTATTCGACCACGTAATAGCCGCCCACCAAACCAACAATCAAGCCGACACCCAAAGCTAAATTCCAAACTTCTCCCTAAACCATCCATCCGCCGGCCCAGCCGTCATCAAAATCACCAAATAACCCTTTCGCAAATACTCTTTCAACCGAGCCTCTAGCTCCTCACCCAGCTCCGCTGACTCTGCTATCTCGCGATTGGAAAGTCCGCCAATCAATTCTTCTGGCGTCAATACCTCGAGTTCCGAATTTTCCCGCGTCAAATAAGTCGGCAACCAAAACAACTTATCAACCCCCACAAATGCATCCCTATATCCATCCCGCACTTCATGTTGGCGGGTATTTTGATGCGGCTGATATACCACCACTACGCCCTTAGCCCCTAATAAACTCGCTTCTTCTTTCACCATCTCCACCGTCGCCGCAATCTCTTCCGGATGATGCGCGTAATCCGTATACACATAATCCGCAATTCGCTCAAACCTTCGCCCCACCCCTGGAAAATCATTCAATATTTCAATCAAAGCCCCAGCATAATAATCGACTTCTATTCCTCTATCAGCAAAATCATTCTGCTGCATCGCAAACACCGCATTGGCCGCTAATGCCGCATCAATTCGTCTTGCTTCACCCGCCAAATTAAAATCATTCGGTTTATACATCGCTTCATGTTCAAAATCTTCCTCCGATTCCATGTACTTCTGCATAATTTTGCCATCCTTATGTTCAATCACAAACGCACTCTGTTCTCTAAACTGCCGAAACGCCTCTTCATAATCTTCTCTCGTCGGATAAATATCGGGGTGGTCATATGATACCGCCGGAATTACTGCTAGCCACGGGTGATACTTCAAAAAATTCCGATCATACTCATCCGCCTCATAAATAAAATACTTGTCGCCCTTATGATATGCCCCCGACGGCGCAAATCCCAAGGTTGTCCCCACTAAATACGAAGCCTTTATTTTCATTTTATGTGCCGCCCACACAATCATTGCCGTCGTAGTCGTTTTGCCGTGCGTCCCTGCCACTGCTATCATTTTTAGACCCAGTTTCTCCACCAAATAAGCCGTAAAATCATCTCTCTTCGTACATTTAATCCCCGCCTCTCGTGCCAACACTAATTCCGCATGGGTATCCGGCAACGCCGAAGTATACACAAACCAATCCACGCCCTGTTCCATCTTCATCCGCAAAAAATCCCCGTTTTGCTCCCCGATAAATACCTCAATCCCCTGCTTTATCAATTCATCATAAACCGCACCCTTAGCCAAATCTGAACCGCACACCTCTATACCGGCCGCTTTCGCCATCAACGCTAACGGCCCCATCCCCGTCCCCGAAATTCCAGAAATATAAACTTTCATACTATTACCTCTCTTCCTTCATCATTATATACTATTTCAACTTTTTTATGATTCTCTGGCAACAAATCAGCGACAGACTCTCCCCATTCAATCACCACCACATTATTCGGGTTCTCCAAATTTTCCGTCAAGTCTTCCACCATCAAACCCGGCTCAGGCAACCGATAAAAATCATAATGGATGAGTTGCCTTCCGTCTGGGCAAGCATAAGATTTAGAGATCGTAAAACTAGGACTCGTCACCGGCTCCTTAATTCCTAGCCCCTTCGCCAGTCCCCGCACAAAAGTCGTCTTCCCGACTCCAACATCACCAATGAGTTCGATGACAGATGGGTGACGCGCTTGAAGGGGGACCCCCGCCCGCAGCTCTGCGAGGACGGGGGAAGAAAGCGCGGCAGGACCCATCTGTTGAGCGAATTTAATGCCGAATTCGAACATCTCTTGTTCAGATTTAATTTTCATTATATAATATATTATATCATGAAACTATACCTAGACACTTCTGATTTTGATACGATTTTGAAAATCGATGATAAAACTCACACAGTCAATTTTGG
>JAUMXR010000044.1 GCA_030528995.1 Candidatus Saccharimonadota bacterium
CCGCCCCGCCGGAATAAGATAGTACTACTACGATTGAGCCGAAGAATATGTCTGAAAAAAGTATAGTTTTCCACAACTATTTTATTTTTTGCTATTGTTTTCGTATTTTTTCGTGTATAATACTTATATGAGCAAAAATCGTAAGCAATTAATCATAAGTTTTATAAACAAATATATAAAAGACAATGGATTTTTCCCAACTCTTGACGAGATAAAAAGTGGTGTTGGCCTTAATTCCGTCTCTACGGTACATCAACATATTAAAGATTTATTAAAAGAAGGTTCCTTAGAGCAGGATGAGCTTGGTGGTTATAAGCTGGCGGAAAAACCAAATACAGAAACGAAGGATGTTCTAATTGTAGGTAAAATTGCAGCAGGGCGTCCCATTGAAGCTGTTGAAAACCATACCGACTGCATTCAAATTGCAAATTTACCAACAAACAGCGATTTTTACGCTCTGCAAGTCGTCGGTGATAGCATGATAGACGAAGGTATTTTTGACGGAGATATTGTCGTGATAAAGAAACAAACTTCCGCAGAAAATGGCCAAACAGTAGTTGCTATAATTGACGATAATCAGGCAACTCTCAAAAAACTATACAGAGAAAAGAATCGCTTTCGTTTGGAACCTCGTAACCAAACTATGTTGCCATTATTTAGAAACGAAGTAGAAGTTCGTGGCGTGGTATGGCAAATTATTAGTTCTTTTAATGATGCCCCGAAAAGAAAATCTAAAATAGTCCCAACTAAAAATTGGCGAAGCGTAGATTTATTTGCTGGCGTTGGTGGTATCAGGTTGGGCTTTGAAAAAGCAGGTTTTAAAACTGTATTTGCAAATGATTTTGAACCAAAATGCGCTGACACTTATAATCTAAATTTCAAGACTGCTAAATTGGTCGTAGAAGATATTACAAAAATTCCCACTAGTGATATACCAGATTGTGATTTTGTATTAGGCGGTTTTCCTTGTCAGGATTTTTCATTTGCCGGATATCGTCATGGGTTTAATGACGAAAAAGGTCGTGGAAATTTGTTCTTTGATGTTGCAAGGATAATAAAAGATAAGCAACCGACTGGTTTCTTGCTGGAAAATGTAAAAAACTTAAAATCCCACGATAATGGCAATACATTTAGAGTGATTGAAAATACCTTGAAGGATTTGGGATATCATGTAAAGTCAAAAGTACTCAACTCTATGGAGTATGGCAATGTTCCGCAAAACCGCGAGCGTATCTACATTGTCGGTTTTAAGGACGAAAAGAAGCTCGATCGCTTTGAATTCCCAGAACCAATAAAACTGACAAAAACAATCAACGATATTTTAGAGACCGAAGTGGATGAGAAATACTATTACAATGGAAAACCATTATATGAAAGACTAAAAGATGATGTTACCGAAGAAAATGCCGTCTATCAGTGGCGCCGACAATATGTTCGCAAAAATAAAAAAGGTGTTTGCCCGACTCTAACTGCAAATATGGGCATGGGTGGTCATAATGTCCCGATAATTATAGATAAGAAAGGTATAAGAAAATTAACTCCAAGAGAGTGTTTTAGGCTCCAAGGGTTTCCTGATTCATACGAGTTGCCCAATATTTCTGATAGTGCCCTTTATAAGCAGGCCGGAAACTCGGTGTCGGTTCCAGTGATAGCAAGAATCGCTGAGCAAATGATGAGAGTCTTATAGTCTATACCTGTTATTCAATGAATTGTTTTATATCGTTCAACATATCGTTTTCTTTGCTAGGTATCTTCTCAACAATAGTTTTGTTGATGAAGTATTCTTCGCCATTATTAGAGGCACGATCTAACAACTGGAACTTTATAATATAGGCCTTACCTGCTTCCAAAACAGTATCATTAAAGGTGGCACTACCTTTGGTTATTACCGTAATAGAGCTTTTACTATTTCTTACATAATAGACGTTTTGGATTCCGCTAATATAAACATCAAGTATTTTATGCTTTATATTTTCGTCTAATATATTAGCCTTCCAATGATATAAACCGTTTTCATTTTTTGTAAGGTAATTTAACAAAGGCTCAACAGTTGTGTCTATTTGCGGTTGTCTGGTTTCGGTAATTTCTTTTACATAAATAGGACTCTCATTTGCAGAACAGAGATTGGAATAACGCATAAAATCCTTCGCTAAACAAACAGTAATCAGTTTTAGAGAACCCAAATCTGAATTTTCACGAGTAACTTTCGTAACTGGCGACAAATCATCGTTAGTATTTGACTTTATGAATACATCGTCATTCATCTTCAATTTTTTATAAATATCATCACTAATTACTTCTTTTTCAAAAAACGGCAACAAATAATCTACATCAAGATTAGTTTCAACCATTACTAGATATTTATCATCATAGCCTTGGTTTCTTAAAGTAACCATATATTGAGTTTTCTTGAAAGATTTTACTTCAATTTGGGGAGCTTTATTTAATGCTTGCCATTTATTTACATACTCCACAAAAGGTTTCGCATCTTGCCCAATCCGAACACCAAGAACATCGGGCGCTATACCAGATTTCTTGGGATCATATTCATAATAGTCAGATATAACTGAAAGATTCTTTGAAATTTTAGGCAGAAAGTATTTGTTAAATATCACACTTTCAGGAATAATGTTAATCCAGCGATCAAAAATACCACCGATGTAGTCGCTCTTTCCACTTAAACCCCCGTACATTCTACCGCGCTGGGCCATAGAGCACACGAAATAAATATAAGGAACAACATCTTCTTTTCTAATAATAATATCGTCTTTCATAATAGTAATATTATAGCATGAATTCTAGGGTTAATTGTCAGACATATTCTTCGGCTCAATCGTAGTAGTACTATCTTATTCCGGCGGGGCGGGCGGGAGCGCCCCGCCGGAAAACCTCGTCTATGATTCTGTGGCTTGTGCGGGCTTGGCGGGGGAAGCCCGCACAAGCCCTGATTATAATCAAGATATTTCGCAGGCTGGGCGGGGGCAGCCTGCGAAATATCCATTACTGTCCTATATTTGTGGTAAAATAGGTTCTAGCGATATCATATAATCGCACCATCAAAATAAGTAGACCACATGGTCTACTTATTTTGATTATACCAAACAAGGGGGTGAACCGTAGGTTCACTCGTACGAGGAGGTGAGTGAGAATCTAAAACTCGTTTTAGATTCTCCGAACCGACGAGTTACGAATTGCTCGCGCTTTAGCGCGAGCAAACCCCTGTCTCGGGCACCATCGTAGTACAGAATCATTAAAAAAGGCCCCAAGATTAAATCTTGAGGCCGAGAGAATACACGATGAAATAGATTACCAAGTAGCACCATTGTCACGCCAGTATTCGGCATCATCCCTAAGAATGCTGGCATTTTCCCGAATCCATTCCATGGCCAATCTCCCCTCCTTGCCGTCCAGCGACCCAGCCATAACCGTAAGCGAGTCCAGATTGACAGAAGCAATCCTATCACGACCAGACACTACGTGACAGTGAAGGCCATGCCCTCTATGGTAGTCGTCGCGATTATGGTCAAATTCAATTTTCAAACCAGTACGGGGGATATTATAGTCTCCTCTCATGTTTTCCACCTCCTTGTGTAATGTCCGCCAATCAAAAATAATTTCTAATAAGGCCATTAAATTATAACTTGTTTTCATGTTTTTGTCAACTTAAACTTGAGGCTTATGTTATGGTTATTCAATAATCACAAAAATGATTCTCTGCCGGCACTCATCATCAAAAAAATCAAGAACATCAAAAAGCCCCTCAACCGGGGGCTTTAATTTAGAGTACAGCTTCCTTCTTGGTCCAAAACATCTTTATCGCCGCATTTGCTCTTCTTATTGATTTCGCCTTCGGCTGTTCACGCTTAGGATTCACTACAAACTCACGTAAAATCTTACTCGAAATCGGATTATCGGAGCAATCCCGAAGAAACGGGATCATTACTTGACCATCCGTAAACCTTAGCTTGTCTAATTCATGCAAAATCGGGTCAAACTCGTAGCCCTCATCCGGATTGCCAAACACCGAAAACTCCAGCAAGACGTGCGACGTCAAACTATTTTGCATGGCTTCTCGCAGGATATTTGGAAACCTAATTTTCCAAAAATCTTTATATTTGCAAATCCACTCGCAAACCAAATCGCCTTCCAACTTATGTTGCCAATAATTCTTCTTCCCGCAAAAAGCCGGGTACATCCATGCTAAATCAACTACATACCAACCATTCAGCGGCACCTTCACTTCCACCCACGAATGTCTCGAAATAAAACCTTGTTTTTTATCATGATAAATTCCCCGACAAATCCTTGCCGACTTATGTCCCTTCAGCAAGATCATCACTACCACTGACAGCTCATAACACATACCCCCTTGCGTCCACGCTTGAAACCTCAAAAGCGCATCTCCACCAAAATAACGTTTAAGCTTGAGTCCACAAAGATATAATTTTTCCGATTCAGCAATTACTGATTTAAAAAACTTATTACGAAAACACCCTTTTAGCCGAACAAGTATTAATATTACTACTCCAACCCAGACAACAATCGCGCCAATTGCCATATATAACACCACCTTTTTAAATTGCTGTAACCCCTAAACCTATCTTATATTATAACATAAAATCATTTATCACGCAACACAAGCCGAACATGCAATCATCAGTTTAAAAAGATTCATAGTTAAACTATATTTCTTTCAATGCATCAAA
>JAUMXR010000017.1 GCA_030528995.1 Candidatus Saccharimonadota bacterium
GCCCACAGTTAAGCCTGATTCTGACGGTGACGATATTGAGGTTCCGGATACTGGTTTGAACACAAAACACGATTCAGGTGGCGGTGGGTTTGGCGTTTCTGTTTTGCTCGCTGTTGTGGCGTTATCGGTTTATGTTGGCGTGAACAAATATCGTAAAATAAAGACGCACGTAAAGTTTGAACGTTAGTTACTAGCCAAGGGGGAACCAAGTGATGTTTTCGAATTGGGTGCCGGAGACGGAGGCAGCGGCAAGGAGAGGTTGGTGATTCTTGAAGGTAGTACTTCCGTATTTAAGGAATGATTCGGCGGCAAATTGCATTTGATGGAGTTTGGCTTTGGTGATGGCGTCGAGGCCGTCGCCGTGGGTTGCAGATTTGCGATATTTGACTTCGGTGAAATAAATGCGGCCATCTTTAGTTGAGATAATATCGATTTCGTAAAAGTAGGTTTTGTGGTTCTGTTCGATAATGGTGTGGCCTTGTTGCTTGAGGTAGTTGGCAACGGCCTGTTCGGCTTGGTGGCCAATGGAGGTGGTGTTTTTGCGAGTTTTGGCAGCTGGGGTCGTGAAGTCGGAAAGAGATTTGCAGGGTTCGAAGGATTTGCGGTGTTCGGGCGTAAGGCCATATTGATAGATGGCTTGAACGTGAGCTTTAGTGCCATAGCCGACATGTTGGTCGAATCCATACTCTGGGTATTTGGGGGCGAGGTTGATCATGTATTTGTCGCGAGCGACTTTGGCGATAATGGAGGCAGCGGAGACGGCTTTGACCTTGGCGTCGGCTTTGATAAGAGTGGAGACGTAAGGGGCGAGTGGAGTATTCGCAAGAAAATTAATTTTGCCATCAATGACAATCTGGGAAAAAGGAACGTGAAGGCTTTGAATTGACTTCACGGCACGATGAGTGGCGAGGCTGAGGGCTTTACTGATACCGATTTGGTCGAGTTCAGCGGCGGGAACCCAGCCGAGTCCAGTGGCGGATTCTGCCAAAATGAGTTTACTGAGTTCCTCGCGTTTTTTGGCGGTGAGTTTTTTGGAGTCTTTCAGTTCAGAGAACCAATCGCGTTCTTCGTCTGGTAGAATGACGGCACCAATAACAAGCGGCCCTGCGAGGGGGCCGCGTCCAACTTCATCGATGCCAAGAATAGGCATTAAGCTTCTTTAGCCTCTGATTCTTTTTCTTCGGCTGGGGTTTCGACAACTTCAACTTCGGGAGTTTCTGCAACTTCTTCGGCTTCTTCGGCTACAGTGGTATCATTTACGGCTGCGCGATCGAAATCTTTGCCGGCGAGACGAGCGGACTTACCAGAACGTTCACGAAGATAGGTGAGATTGTTGCGGCGAACTTTGGCACGGCGAACAATTTCAATTTTCTCGACCAATGGGGAATGGATGAGATAAGATTTCTCGACACCAACACCGGAAGTAACTTTGCGGACTACGATTCGGGCGGTGTGAGATTCTTTACGATCTACACGAATAACAACACCCTCGAAAGTCTGGAGGCGGAACTTGCTGCCTTCCTTGATTTTTTGAGTGACTTTGACGGTATCACCGGACCGGACATCTACGACAGCTTTCTTTTTTTGAGCGTCGCCAATTTGCTTCAATATTGAAAAACTCATAATTTACCTTTATATTAGACAATTATCTGTTATTTTATCACATTATTCAGGAAATGACAAGAGGTTTAGACGTTGAACTTAAATTCGACGACGTCGCCGTCTTGCATGATGTAGGTTTTGCCCTCGGTGCGGAGTTTGCCGGCGGCTTTGACGGCTTGTTCGGAGCCGAGTTCTTTGAGATCGTTGTAATTACAAATATTGGCCGCGATGAAGCCCCTTTGAAAATCGGTATGAATAGTGCCAGCAGCTTCGGGAGCGGTAGCACCTTTTTTGATGGTCCAGGCACGACATTCTTTCTTGCCTGCAGTGAGGAAGGATTGGAGACCGAGAGTTGCGTAGGCGGCTTTGATGAGCTCGCCCAATGCGTCATCTTTAACTCCGTAGCTTTCTAGAAATTCCTTGCGTTCGTTACGGTTCATGCCGGACATTTCTTCTTCGAGCTTGGCATTGACAAAGATTGCTTCGGCAGGTTTGACGAGGTCTTTTAGTTTGTTTTGGAGGTCGACATCGGTAAGGCCTTGTTCGTCGACATTGAACATGTAGATGACTGGTTTGTCAGTGAGGTAGGGAATGTTTTCATCTTCTGGTGACTTCTTGCGTTTGGCTTCAACCTTGGCTTTGGTTTCCTCGTCGGCGAGCTGAAGTTCTAGGTTAATAATGTCGATGTCGTCTTTGGCTTGTTTCAGGATGTCGTCTTCTGGTTTGTTGTCGGCTCTTACTATATCATCATTCTTGAAAGCGCGGACGACGTGGCAAATGGCTTGGCATTCGCGGATGTGGGCGAGAAATTTGTTGCCGAGACCTTCGCCTTTACTCGCGCCTGCGACTAGGCCGGCAATGTCGACGAATTCTACGGTGGCTGGAACTATCTTGTCAGTCTCGTATATTTTAGCTAAGACATCTAGGCGCTCATCTGGGACTGGTACGATGCCGACATTTGGTTCGATGGTAGCAAAAGGATAGTTGGCGGCGAGAGCGCCAGCGTTTGTAAGGGCGTTAAATAGTGTAGATTTGCCGACATTAGGCAAGCCGATGATGCCTATTTTTAAATTCATAACCAACCTGTGATATCTCTTATTGTTGGTATTATTATAACATATTATGATGTATAATGTATGGTGTGGATAAAGAGAAAAGTTGTGGATGCATTCTTCTGAAAGAAAATAAAGTGCTTTTGATTGGTGCCAGGGATGATAATGGCAAATTGTTTTGGTCATTTCCGAAAGGACACCAAGAGGATGGTGAAACTGATGTCGAGACGGCGATTCGGGAGACTAAGGAAGAAACTAATTTGGACGTTAGGATTGTTGATGATGAGCCGATTAAGACTGGGCATTTGGTGCACGGAGGAACTGCGTACAAAGAAATACTACTATTTGTTGCCGAGCCATTAAATGATGAAATAAAAAAGCAAGAGAATGAAGTTGAAAAAGTGGAATGGGTAAAAATTGATGAAGCCGGCAAATACTTTGATGGCTATTATGGTGATGCGTGGGGAGAACTGCTGAAAAGATTGAATAACTAAAATTACTGACGTGTCCTAAAATGGATGTTTTTTCATTTTAGTTTTGGAAGGTGAATTTTAGAGGTAAATGGGATATAAATAATAGGTTGGTTTAGAAATAAAAGATTCCGATCTTTAAATTCATAACCAACCTATGATATCTGTTATTGTTGGTATTATTATAACATAATTTGGTATATAATGTACTGTATGGATAGTATTCAGAAAGAGATTAATGATTTTAATACTAAATATGATATTGGCGGATCGATTGAAACGAGGTTTATTGATTTGTCGTCTGAGGTTGGAGAACTTGGTAAAGAAATTCTTGAGGGCACTGATTATGGTGAAAAAGAGTTTAGTAAGACGGGCAATTTGGAATCTGAATTTGGCGATGTTTTGTTCTCGCTGGTTTCGGTCGCTAATTGCGCTGGGGTTGATTTAGGTGTTGCTTTGGAAAAAGTTTTGAAGAAGTACGAGGATAGATTTAATAAAAAAGGGCATATTGGGTCTGAAGATTAAATAGGCGCGGTTACCAAATCAGTTAGTGGGTTGAAAATCCGAGGTGGATTAGATATAATGCGCAAAATGAAATATCGAGTTATTATTGAAACTGATTTTCGTAACCGTCCGAAAGAGCACGAACTTTCGGCTGCAATTTTGATTGCAAATCATTTTAAAACTGATATCGTCTTCCTCCGTCCATCTTGTCAGCATACTCCAGATTTGAATATAAGGGAGATAAAGTGGGAATTAAAAAGTCCACTTGGTGACGGAAAGAATACGATTAAAAATAACCTTCATACTGCTAGAAAACAATCTACCAATGTAATTATTGACTTGAGACGAATAAAAATGCATCAAACTAAAGCTCTTTCGAATATTAATCATTATTTTATGAGTCATCGCAGTAAAATTCGCCATCTGATTGTTATAACGAAAACCGAAGAAATACTTGAATTGTTTTAGAGAATTTAGTATAATTTAAAGCATAAAAGATGCCCAAGATATTGAACTATATCAAGCGCGTCTTTTTTTGTTTAATATTGATATTTTTTCACTCCGGTTTTGGTAAATGGATTTTTATTAAAAACGGGATAAAAAAAGTAGGTTGGTTTAAAAATTCAAAATTCCGATCTTTAAATTCATAACCAAGCTGATAATCTGTTATTATAGGGATAATTGTGGCATTTTTGGTGTATAATTCTAGTATGATAAAACACATTTTGTTTGACGGAAAAGTTGAAGTGGGGATTTCTGAAATTAATGATGGGAATATGCGGTTTTTTGGTGAGGGCGATGAGTCTAAAATCATTAAAAATCAGAGAGAATTTGGTAATTTGATGGGTTTAAGCAATGTAGTGCGAGTCAGAACTATTTATGGTGAAAGAAAAAATTTTACAGAATATGCCGAAATAACGAAAGAGAATTCGAGTGAATATTCTATAAATAATTTCGAAGAAGAAATACCGATTTCTGACGGCTTAGTTACGAGAGAAACGGAAGTCGGAATACTGCTGCCGCTTGCTGACTGTCTTGGTGTGGTGGCTTTTGATAAAAAGCAAAAGATTATAGGTTTGCTTCATTCGGGGAGGCAAAATATAGAGCAAAATGGCCCTAAGAAATTTATTGAGTATTTTATGAATACTTTTAAGAGCAACGCATCAGATTTAAAAATATATTGTTCACCTTATGCATTAGATTATCGCATTTTTAAATTGGATAAGAATTTAGGGGAAGCGACGAAAGAACAGTTTGTGGATGCTGGGGTTTTGCCAGATAACATTATAGATTCTAAAGTTGATACTGTTAGTAGTGATTGTTTCCCTTCATATTCTAGTGGCGATGCTAATAGAAGATTTGCCATTGTAGTGAAGCAGGTCTGAATAAAAAAAAGAAGGTCACGAGTTTGTATATCTGTTATTATTGATGCGATTATAGGTTATTATTGTGATGTTTGGAAAGAATTACTAGGTAGATTAAGCGGCTAGCATATGGCTGGATTATATTATATTCTGGTATATAATATATGGTATGAGCAAGCCGACGGTTTTTCTAGTTCATGGCTTTAATGGAATACCGAAGATTTTTAATTACTTTAAGAGGGTATTTGAGGAAGAAGGTTATAAAGTTGTAATGCCTTCTTTTCCGATTCGAACGAATATTACGATAGAGAGTTATTTTGAAGTTTTTGATCGGTACAGAAAAGATTTGAATGACAATACGATTGTAATTGCGCATTCAATTGGTAATATTATGATTTTAAAATATCTAAGCAAGTGCGGCATTCGTATTTGTGGGTATATCAGTTTGGCTGGTTTTGGTGAACCTTTCGTCAATGAGGGTCGTGATGATTTGAATAACGTAATAGCGCCACTTCGTTTAACGAATGATGAATTGACAAGAATACCTGAGTTAATAGGCAAGGCATACTCAATATATAGTGATGGTGACCATATTGTCCCGTTTGATGTCCTGAAAAAATTTCCAGTCATTATTGGAGCAAAAGATTGTTTTATTGCTGGGGTTGGGCATATGGGCAGTAAAAGTGGTTTAGAAGAATTACCAGAAGTAGTGGATATTGTAAAAATAATAAACTAGAAGCTGTTTGTGAAATAGAAAAGACCATAACGCATTTGATATATAATATATGTTATGAAAGAGAAACATGTAATAGGCGAAGATATTAGTTTTGCGCCAATTGGCGTTGAGCGGATAGGCGAGGCAATGAAATTCCAGGCCGATATTATAAAAAGAATGAACAATAAGGATTTCTTTACGCCATTAACTAAACAAGAATTTGTCAAACCAATAAAGGGTCGAGATAATGTTTATTTTTTAACGTATAAAAATGAGCTAATCGGATTGGCGGTGGCAACTTGTGATATACCTGAAATATTATTAGATTATAAAATTACGGATAAAAATGTAATGTTGATAGATAGCATAATGATAAAGAAAGAATTTAGGGGATTTGGTCTGCAGAAACAAGTGCTGGAATTATTGGAAAAACGCGTTCGAGAATTAGGCTTGGATGGGTTAGTGGCAACGGTTCATCCTGAAAATATATATAGTTTGAGGAACTTTCTTGAAATGGGCTATTTGGTTTTGCATTCTGCGTTATTGCACGGTGGGGAGCGGCTAGTTTTATGTAAAAAGATAGCTTGAGTTGGTTCGGCCTTTGATATTTGTTATTGGCTGATGTGAATATAGTGTACTTTTGATATAATATGGGTATGGATAATAATAAACTTGAAAATGAGATAAAAAAGATAAAAGCACGTAATGCTAAAGTTGAGCTGGATAAAAAATGGGAGACTTCATGGACGCGAAGACTCTGCATTTGTGTGCTTACTTACGTTGTGGTGGTGATTTATAGTTTTACAATTCAGCGGGTTTCTAATGTCTTTCTTTCTTCGCTAGTGCCGGTGATTGGTTTTACGCTTTCAACGCTTTCGCTTGGATTTGTGAGAAAAATTTGGGAAAAAAGAATCAGATAATAAGTTTTTAGGCTAAAAACTAACAATTAAAGCTATCATCTTGTCGTATATTATATGCTGTATGACGCGAAAGAAATGTTATAGAACTAAAAGCTGTTGCTTTTGTGCTTTTTAAATATGCGGCGTATCATCTTGGTTATCAAAAATATAATCGCAATAATCGTCGTGATTATATATAGGATGGTGCCAATTATGGTGAAGCCTTTTTTTGGCGTAAAAACGCCAGTGTCTGGTACTTTTATGGCATTATTATTAATTGGGGGTTCGATAGCCTCCTGGCTTTCTTTTTGCTGTTCATTTTCTTCTTGTTTTTTATCCAAAATGGATAGCTTTGAAGTTCTATATTCTATCGGAATACTGTTGTACATTGTGAAATCTGGCTTTCTTTCCGTAGCATATAATGAAGATGCATCGTTTGCTGGGATCATATACCAAGACAAAACCATTTGTGAAGATTGATAATCTTTTGTTTTTAATGCATTGATTGATTCATCGTCATCAATCCAGGTAGGATCAATATAATACCAATTGTCGTCTATATATGCGATTGTCCATGCGTGTCCACTATGCATACAATCTTTGAGGTCTGAGCATCCGCCCGTACTGATTGCGAAGATGCCGAGCTTATTTAAGAGCCTACTTTCAAACCCCGAATAATGTGTGCATACGCCTTTCTCATGATTTATTATAGAATCATAAGCTGGAAGATCGGTATATAAATTATTAATATCGTATTCAATATGTTCTATGACGTATAAGGTGACTAGTCTAACTATATCCATATTTGTACCATCGCTTTGTGTATATATTTCTTTGGCAATCTCGTCAATGCGTTTTTCGTGTGTTTGTAACCCGTAAAGATTGTTTATTTTTAGTTTATACTCTTCGTTCAATGTGTCACCAATATGAATTTTTGGGTTTTCAACCATATCTCCGATTACGTATGCGGAGGCTAGGCTTACCGAAGTATAATCATTTAAGTCAAAGGATGCTAGATTTACAATTGAATTAATGATATTCAGTGATGGTATCGGATTCTCAAGATTAATAATACTACCGTCTAGTATAGCAGTTCTCGCTAAACGTATGCCTTTTAGTTGGGAATACTTATTGAAATTGATTTGAGACAGTAACCTCGCTTCGTCGCCCTCAACAATAAGTTCGAAAACTTCGTCATAGCTCGGTTCGTTGTTTATGATATCTTGTGGGTGGTATTCTGGATAGACAACGGAAGCTTTTACTATGCCCGATAAGGGCAATATCAAAGCGGTAATAATAACTAGAAAAGACAATACTAGTTTTGCGGTCTTTTTTTTCATTTTTATGTTTTCCTTGTTTTATGGTTATATAATAACACTATTGAGTTTAAATAACAAGGTTTTTATTTAAAAATAAAGGTGTCGAGAAGCACATCTTGCAGCATTAATGCGTGGTTTGATGGCGAGACTTATTTAGAAGATTTGGATTATATTTTTGCGATTTGGGGTGATAAGCAAGAGGAGGATGAACCAAGTGATGATGTGATGCCGGAGGAAAATGAAGATGATGCCGGGGCTCCGGATACGGGTATTGTCTCTCGGCAACTAGGCGATAATGTTGTAAAGGACGGGCGTATCGTGCTTGCGGTTATGGTGGCTATGGTAGTTATGCTGGGTGGTGTAGCTGTTTACAGTTATCGCAAAAATAAGTATATATGGATTGACTTGGGGTTGAATATTGCGGGGGGTGTGATAAACTAGAATTGTGAACATAAAACGAATTATTCTTTGGAGCGTGGCGGGGGTTTTGATGCTTGCTGTGATAGTGGCGCTTATCAATCGGGATGCTCTGCTAGAACATTTTCGGGTAATGAATTATACCCCTTCGGAAGAAATGGGGCGAGTGCTTGATGATTTGGATTTAACTGATAAAGGTGAATATATCTTTAAGGCTTCACAACCAGAGCTAAGTGGGCGAGGGGAATTTAACGCACATTGTCGCACGGATTTAAGCGTGGAGGCGGCGGTACTGGGCTGTTATGCGGACGGTGATATTTTTGTGTACGACATTGAATCGAAAGAATTGGATGGCATTCGAGAATTAACGACAGCACATGAACTTTTGCACGCGGTGTGGGCTAGGATGAGCGAGAGCGAGCGGAGGGCTTTGGTTGAGGATTTGGATCGAGTACTGGAGGATAATAGGGAAATATTGGGGGCAGAAATAGCGGAGTATGAAACGGGTGAGAAACAGGAAGAGCTTTATGTGAGGGCAGGGACAGAAGTGACGAAGCTATCTGAGAAGTTAGAAAAGCATTACGCGGAAATTTTTAATGATCAAGACAAAATAGTTGGATTTTATAATAAATATATTGCAGTTTTTCGGAAACTAGAGAGCGAAATGGAAGAGTTGGCGAAGCAAATGGAAAGCCTGAAGGCTAGCATTGAGACCAAGACACCTGAGTATAAACAACAAGCAGAGCAACTTAATAAAGAGATTACCGAGTTTAATGAGTGTGCGGAGACCGCGGGGTGTTTTAATAGTCAGTGGGCGTTTTATACGAGGAGGAATGAGCTGACACAGGCGCAGGATGCACTTCAGAATATGTATGCGGAGATAAATGGGATGGTGGAACAATACAATGTGTTAGTAGAAAAATACAATGCGGATGTGCTTTATAATGATAAGCTGAATGATATGATTAATTCTGCGGTGGAGCCAGTTGAAATAGAAGAATAATTGGTGATAGGGGGTAGAAAAAAGAGAGGGGTTTGGGTATAATGCTGGTATGAAAATAAAAGCGAGAAGATTATCGGTGGTTCTTTGCGCACTGGTGGGTGTCGTGATTTGGCTGGTGGTTAATCCGGCTAGTTATGATGAGATTTTTACACAGGTAGAGGATACGGGTGCGGAGAGCGGAGCGGTTGTTAGTGATGATTTTAGCGAAGGTAGATTGGCGACGGAAGTATTGGAGGAGTTGGCGGTAAAAGGAAGGGCGCCAAAGACGGGTTACGCGCGTGAGGAGTTTTATGATGGGTGGCCATCGATTGACGGCTGTTCTTTGAGGCAGAGAATTATTCGGAGAGAGCTAGGTGAGTCGGCAGTGATTGCGGATGGCTGCAATGTAGTTTCTGGAGAATATGATGAACCGTACACGGGGAAGCATTTGGTGTTTAATGAGCGAACGGAAATATCGGATGGAATACAGATTGATCACGTGGTGGCTTTGAGCGATGCGTGGCAGAAGGGGGCACAAGGTTTGTCGGCGGATGAAAGATATGAGTTTGCGACGGACCCACTTAATTTGCTAGCGGTCGATGCGGAAGCCAATAAAAAGAAATCGGACGGAGATGTGGCAACATGGTTGCCGGCTAATAAGAAATTTCGTTGCCAGTATGTGGCAAGGCAAGTGTCAGTAAAGTATAAATACGGATTATGGGTGACGCAAGCCGAAAAAGAGGCGATTCTAAGAATACTAACTAATTGTCCAAATGAACGGGTAATTGGTGTATAATTATATATAATTAAGTGGAGTAATATATGAAGAAATATATCTGGGGCGGAGTAATTGGGGGATTGATTTTGATAATAGTGGCGTTTCTGCTAGGGCGATTTGCATTTCCGAATACTTTGTCGGTGTTGCCGGCGCCAGAATTAGCTGAGGGGCAGAGGGGTGAGCTTGGGATTGATAAAAATGTGAATGAGGAAACAATTGATAAATATTTGGGGCGAAGCGATGCAGTATATCGGGATCTTAGGATGTTAGAGGACCCAGGGAATTATGAGGCGATTGGAGGGGATTCGAAACTGTCTGGGTTCGTGAATGGGTTTTCGGTGGTGCCATTTCCTTATATTGTAAATGTGAGTGGCTTGCCAGACGTGGTGGGGGAGACTTATAATGGCGAGACTTTGTTTCATCAACATACGGATGGGACTTATACGGCTAATTATGAGGAGTCGATGGATATTCTAGAGGGGATATTCCCGCGGGACAAGGTGATTTTCTTGATGTGCGGAGGTGGAGGGTATTCTGGTATGATGAAAAAGATGCTAGTGGCGCTAGGTTGGGATGAAAATAAGATTTATGACGTAGGTGGATTCTGGTATTATGGTGGAGAAAACATGGTGGAAGTGAAGCGAATTCGAGAGGACGGAGTGGAAGTGTATGATTTCTATAAAGTGCCAGTACATGAGATTAAATTTGAGGAATTGACGAGGAAATAAAGTGGGCGCGAAGAAGATGAAGCAGGTTAGTGGGAATAAAAAGGTGGCACAAAAGCCCGTCAGCATGAGCAAAAAACTGGCAGGAATGCGAGTATGGCAGCTACTAGTGTTACTCGTGATAGTGGTTGGTGGTGCAGTGTTATTCGTGGGGGCGGCAAGTGGATGGTTTAGTGGGGGCTCTGCGGTGACGCTGGATGAGGAATACTATTGTGGAGCGGAATGTAATGGTGAATACTTGGAAATATCGGGTGAAGAATATGAGGGGTTGGTGAGCTCTGGCAAATCGTTTATGGTGTTTATAGATCAAGGGGGATGTAAAACGGCAGATAGACTAAGGGGGTTCGTGAAAGATTGGGCGACTGGGGCAGGCGTGAAAGTGTATCGAATGATGTTTAGCGACGTGAAGAAGTCTTCGCTTGGCGGTAGTGTGAAATATTATCCGTCAGTTGCTGTGGTTTTGCGCGGTAAGCCAGTGGCATGGCTGAGGGCGGATAGTGATGAGGATGCGGAGGCTTATAATAATTATGATGTGTTTAGAAAATGGATAGATGAAAAAGTGCGGGTTGTGGAAAAGTAATTTGATTAGCTGAAAAAAGACTGAAAAAAATGTGTTGACAAAGCGTTTATGTTTGTTATAATAAGAAATGTTAAAGGTTATACACCCCATTAACATAAAATAACAACTAATTTCCACAGAAGAGTGGAAGGAGAAAACAATATGAAAAAATCATTAATTGCAACTGGGGCAGCGGCCGTAGCTTTGGCTGCTATGCCAATGGTTGGCGCTTTTGCCGATGTTACGGATACCGTAACTTTGACCATTCAAGGTTCTTGTTCGGTGGGTGGCTCGGCTGGTTCTTCGAGCACGACTGGTAAGACTATTACTGAGTCTAATGCGGTGAACTCTCACCTTTATCAATATGATGCTGATGGTACTGCTGGTGGTACGCTTAAGGTTTCTTGTAACGATGCAGGTGGTTGGCAAATAAAGGCGGTAGGTGATGGCGCTGGTACTCCTAAAACTTCTATGGCGACGAGTGGTAACGGTACTCCTATCGTGACTGGTACTGCGACTGACGGTGCCACTTCTAACTGGGCATTCAAGATTGCTGGTACTACTGGTGTGACAGTTGCTTCGGCATACGAGAACTATGCAGCCATCCCTGCATCTGCAACTAAGGTTGCTAGCGGCTCTGGTGCTGTCTCTGAGGGTACTGTCTATACTGGTTATCAGGTATGGGTAAGCGCTACTCAGCAATCTGGTACTTACACTGGTAGAGTGACCTACACTGCCGTTGAAGGCAATAGCTAGTCAATTAGCGTTTGACATAATACAGCTCCAAATGGGGCTGTATTTTTTTGTCTAGGTGTGATATAATTTATTTATCTAAAGAGTGAGGTGAAAATGAAAGAAAAAGACGGTAATAAGAAGAAGAAACAGATTATCTATGCGGTGATTATCGCGTTAATTGCGGGGTTAATTGCTTTGATAATCTTCCTTTTGACTTATAAGAAGGAAACGCATATTTATGAGAATTATGATGATGCGAATTTATCTTCGCTGGCTTGTAGTATTACAAGTACTCCAGAGTCGTCCTTCTTTGAGAACAGTGCTAAGAGCATTAAACATGAAGTTAAAATAGTCTTTACTAATGACGTGATTGACAAGATGTCTTATGAATTTAGAGGAGAATATGAATCGTGGAGCGATGCGGATGCGGATGAGGGGGTGTTACATGCGAAATATAATAATTATATGGGGGAGCATGGGTTAGAACACTCAATGTTGACACCGATATTCCAGAATGTAGATGGTGAATTGAAAATTAGTTTATACTTAGATAGCTATAAGGATATGAATTCTACGATAGCAAAACTGTTTTACATAGGTGAGGGTAGCATGAATGTAATCGCGAAGAATTCTATTACGGAGACGAAAAAATACTACGAAAAAAAGGGTTTTTCGTGTATAATTAATGATTAATCGGTAATAACAAATTATAAGGAGGTATATGGTGGCAAGAAGAATAAAAAACTTAATGGTAGCTATGGGGGTACTGCTAGGCTCTCTAATGGGGGTGGCTGGAGCATTTGCAGATTTTGATGGGATGGATACAGTAATGACGATTTCTCCGCCAAAACAGAAGATTATTTTGACGCCGGGCGAAGATTATGAGGGGTCCATTTCGGTGTCTTGTTCGAGCAATGCCAAGAATGATTTGAAGTATTCAGTGACGATAGGTTCATATGGTTTGACGAAGGATGAAGGGGGCAAGGCGGATTATGATGACATCGATTTGGACACTGTGACTGGGTATAACCAGATGATGAGTTGGGTTGAACTAAAGAAAGATAAGGGCACTGTGGAAAAGGGCGGTACCGATATAATCCCGTTCGTGATACACGTGCCAAAAAATGCGCCAGCCGGTGGCCAGTATGCAAGCATTATAGTGCAGAATGATACAAGCGTTGTGACAGGGAGTGGGGAGGGGGTTTCTTTTGTGAACACGTTTCGGTTTGCATCAAGTTTGTTAGCTGAAGTGACGGGCGTTACGAAGGATGAAGGGGAGATTTTGGAAAACAACATGCCTTCTTTCATTTTGAATAACCAGCTGCCAGCAACTTCGTTGGTAAAGAATAATGGTAACGTGCATACGGATGCCGAATATACCTTGCAGGTGTGGCCACTATTCTCAGATGAAGAGGTATGCACGAATGAGGAGAAGGAAGAGGGCAGTAAGATTGAGGGCAGTAAGACTAGCTTTATTATGCCAGATACAGAGCGATATCATACTCAGACTTGCTATTTGCCAGCGATAGGGATTTATCGGGCGGTGCAGACGGTGAAGATTTTTAATGAAACTTCAGTGGTAGAGAAGACTGTGATTTTTTGCCCGCTATGGCTACTGTTTATCATGCTATTCGTGATAATTGCTTTGGTACTTTGGATATTCATGAAAGTTAAAGGCAACAAAAAGCGCAAGAGTACTACGACAGAATAAAGATCAATTAATACCGCCTCTTCCGGGGCGGTATTTTGATGGTGGGGTAGTTTTGAGTTTATTTGATATGCTTTGTTGATTTTAAGATATGGAAACTTGATATTTGCGGTTGACTTTTGGATTTCGTTGCGATATGATGGGGGTAGATGGAATAAACAGGAGGCTAAAATGGGTGATGAAAAAATACAGAAGTATAACGGTTGGAGAGTAAGGTCGGTTTGGGATGATTCACGTGAGGAATGGTGGTTGTCGGTGGTGGATGTGGTCGGGGTGCTGACGGAGCAACCAGATATTCTAAAATCTAGGAAGTATTGGAATAAATTAAAGCAAAGATTGAAAGAGGAGGGGAGTGAGTTGGTGACAAATTGTCACCAACTGAAAATGACATCGGTAGATGGAAAAAAATACAAAACCGATGTCATGACCGTAGAACAGGTTTTAAGGTTGGTGCAATCTATACCATCAAAAAAGGCGGAACCATTTAAGGTTTGGCTAGCGAAAGTAGGTAATGAGCGGATTAATGAAACTATAGATCCAGAGCTTGCGATGAACCGCGCGATGGAGACGTATCTCAAGAAGGGATATAGTGAGGAGTGGATTAGGCAGAGGTTGATGTCTATTAAGGTGAGGAATGATTTGACGAATGAATGGCGAAATCGTGGAGTGAAGAAGGGTGCGGAATATGCGATTTTGACGGATGAGATATCGAAGGCTTGGTCCGGAATGACGACTAAGGAATATAAGAATTATAAAGGCTTAAAGAAGGAAAACTTACGAGATAATATGAGTGATTTGGAGTTGGTGCTTACGATGTTGTCGGAGGCGACGACGACTGAAATCGAGAAGCAAAAGAATCCGAAGACTTTTGAGGAGCATAGAGAAATCGCAAAGTCGGGTGGAGAGGCAGCTGGGATTGCAAGGAAGGCAGTAGAAGAGCGGACCGGACGGAAAGTGATTACTTCCGATAACGCAGAGAGGCTGAATCCGATGAAGGATTTGATTGAAGGATTAAACGAAGGAGACTTGGAAAAATGAGTGAAACAACAAAACTGTTAAGGGGGATTATGAAAACATCGGGGTGGACGCAGGAACAAACGGCGGAAAAACTGGGGGTGAGTTTCCAGACGATGAATGCTTGGGTGAATGGGAAATCAAAGCCACGCACGGCCATGCGGGAGAAGATACATAGACTTTACTTGGCGCAAGATGTGACGAAAGATATAGAACCTACGTTTATTACATTAATCAATGTTCCGAGGTGGTTGAAGATTGATGATATGGTGATGTTGGAAAAAGAATACGATAACGAATACGACGATGAAGCTATCATTGCGACAGTGATGGAAGATGATGAGGATGAGGAAATATATCAGGTAGAATACAATGAGGGTGTGACCGACGATGCTGATTCGGATGATGGGGAGGTGAGTGAGATTCGGATATATGACGATCGCAGATATGGTGGGATTGAACTTGATTCGATGTATGTAGCTAATTCCACCAGTACGGTAGTGAGGGGGACGAGTTCGGCGGGGCGGATTTATGATAAGTTTGGCAGAAAGGCGCGCGCTAGGATTTTGTTTATTTTCCATAAAACGGCGATCGCAAGAATAGTGGAATGGGGCTATGCGGAAAAGGGGGAATGATGAAAAAGTTTTGGCGGTACAGAAGTGGTTTAGAGATGAGGTAACCTATGAGGGTGAGCCGTATGTAATTGACTATGAACAAGCGGTGGCAGTGGCGGACGATTCTCTGAATACGATTGTAGTAGCAAGAGCTGGTTCTGGCAAGACTCGGACGTTAGTTGCGAAAATTGTTTATCTAGTGGCGGCGTGTGGGGTGAGACCTGAAGATATAATGGCGTTTGTTTTTAACGCAAATGCGGCGAAGGAAATTAACGAGCGGCTTTCAAAGATGCGAGTGAATGGGGGAGTCGTGATAGAGGATGTGAAGATTGCGAGTACTTTTCATGCGTTTTCACGTAGGATTGTTTATAAGGTGTGTAAGGGGGAGAAGAAGTGTGGGAAGATTTTGGCAGGAGAGAAAGAAGCTTATATTTTAGAATTAGTGAAGTGGATGATGGATGAGGAGGAATGGAAACCTAAAATTTGGCAATTTGTAAGAGGGTGTTTTGATGGAGAAGATATGGTGGGTGAGGTAAATGGCGCTAAGATTCTGTCTGAGGATGAGATGGTAAAATTTGCGGCGATGATGGCACAGTTTGTGAATAGAGCGCAGCAAAAATACTTGGGCGGAGAGGTGACGGTAGGCGAAGTGGCGAGGAAATATCTGGAGAATAATGGAGTATCGGAGAGAGAGCGGCTATTTGTAGAGTTGGGGGTAGAGGTATTTCGGAGGTATCATTGGTATTTGCTGGATGCGAAAAACGGGTTGGCTGGGTTTCGTGAATATGGGACGGATTTTAATTTAATTGTGTCGTGGGCGAGTAAACTGATTTGGGGTGGGCGAGAAGAGGTGGAGAAGTTGCTTGGCGGAAAGAAGTATATATTAATAGATGAGTATCAGGATTTTTCGCAGTTGTTTTTGGCGGAGGTAGAAGCGATTCGTGGGATTGCTTTGGCGGCAAGGTTATTTGTAGTGGGGGATGACTGGCAAGCGATTAATCGGTTCGCTGGGAGTGACGTTGAATATTTTCAGGAGTTTGAAAAGTATTTTCCGACTGGGGCGCAGCGGGTAGAAATTACGACAAATTATCGGTGTGACAGGATGGTGGTGGAGACGGCGCGGAAGTTTATGAAAAAGGCAATGAAAGAAAATGGTAATTTTAGGGCATTTAGTAGGAAGTATGGGCGAGTGGTGGTAGAAAATCCTCGGGATACAGAGGTGGGTTATGCGCTGGTGCCGTATGATTTGAGGGTGAGCGTGAGGGATAGGCTACTGCGTGAAGCGACGGAGCGGATGTAGTGCGTGGTAGTGAAGAAGTCGATGGTGCGGTATTTAAAAACCGTGATAGATATAATACAAGAGAATTTGGAGGCGAAGGACATATTGATACTACATCGTAATAATGAGACGAATATTGGTGGGGCTAGTCTTACGGGATTTGGGGAAGGGTTGAAGTGGGGGCTGGATAGGTTGGGGATTTTAGGAGAGGAGGAGTTTGACGAAAAGATAAAACTGATGACGATGCATAAATCGAAAGGGCTGGAGGCGGAGGTGGTGATTATTTTGGAGGCGGATGAAGGGGTGATTCCAAAATCACACCCGGATACTTTGTTGTATGGAATGTTTGGCGAAACTGAAGAGGTTGCTTTGGATGATCAGAAGAGGCTGTTTTATGTGGCGATGACGCGAGCAAAGCGACGACTATATATAATACACGATGAGGTAAGCGGAGTGGGGTTTGTGAAGTATCTTGGGAGGGGATTATCTGGATGACGAAAAAACATGTTTTTATGTAAAAAAGTCCAAAAAAGGTGTTGACATTTGAGTTTTGGTGCGATATAATAGAGGAAGTTTAAGCAAGTCGGCTTTTCCGACCTCTACAAAAAGAAATAGAAAGCGAGGGAATCTTTTGAGGCCGCTAAAGTGACTTCAAATCTTTCTTGAAGACTCTCTGATTAACAATTTGGAAACGATAAAGATTTTAAAGACGGAACAAGCAAATGAATTTGAACTTCGTTTGCTAGTTAAGTCAATGCATAAAAAGGTAATTAAGGGCACTGATAGTGGATGCC
>JAUMXR010000004.1:0-30963 GCA_030528995.1 Candidatus Saccharimonadota bacterium
TTTTTTGAGAAATTTCATAACCATTTTAAATAAGTTTATGCTATAATGATTATATGTTTTGTAGGTGTGGAACTACTAGCATTGCGAGGAAGATTTTGACGGGGGTTGTCCTACTGTCATCGTTTAGCATTCTGAGCTTTAGCTTGGATGCACATGCCGTCGATAGTCTTTCGGTTTCCGTTTCGTCGGGCAATTTCGAATTCAATATGATGCCCGGTACTTTTGCTGCTCAAAATGAAACAATTACTGCTTCTACTAGTAGTGTTGCAGGTTATCATGTTGATTTGGGGATACTAGGTGATACTAATGCGCTCGTAAATACGGTAGATGATACTTTGTTGTTCCCGACATTCACACTTCCGGCTGGCGAGGACAGCATTCCAGTTTCCACTTTGGGTTATGGCTATGGTTATAGCACAGACGGAGGGAATTACTACCGACCCGTGCCAGAAGCAGGAACTTTTACGAGAATTTTTGAAACTGATGCAGCTGGAACTAACCAACATACCTTAACTTATGGCGTGAAACCTGGGTTCGATACGCCAGCTGGTACTTATACAAACACGATAGTAATTAGGATAGTGGCTAAGCTAGAACCTTGTGACCCTTATAATATTTGTTATTACGGCAATGATGATGATGGTTCTGGCACTATGGAGGATCAAGAGGCCACATCAAACACTAACACTACTCTAATGCCTTCGAATTTTTCGAAACGTGGGTATGGCTTTGCGGGATGGAATACAGAATTGGATGGTTCTGGTACTGATTATGGGCCAAGTGAGGCGATTACGACTGGTGATTTATCGAGCGAAGGGTTGCAGTTATTTGCGAAATGGATTCCTTCTACTGGAACTTTCCAATCGTTTATGGGTTGTGGGGCGATGAGTGTTGGTGAAATAACTGCTCTAACTGATTCGCGCGATGGGAGCACTTATGCTATCGCTAAGCAGGCAGATGGGCAATGTTGGATGATTGAGAATTTGCGGCTTGATTTGTCGAAATCAAATCTGGTGCTAGATAGCACCAACACTAATAACCCCTCTGCTGATTTTGCGGCTTCTATCAATACGAATCACCCTGCTTCCGATAACAACTTTTGTGAAATGACTAATCCTAATGCCGCATGTACTAATCAGATATTATTTAATACCAATAATATTAACCGTTCTCTTCCTGCTTCTTATAATACCAATAGCGATAGTGTCTCGTGGTATTCCTATGGGGTGTATTATAACTGGTATACGGCAACGGCTGGGTATGGTACTCAAAGTTTTTCGACGGCTGGTGCAGCAACAGAAGGTGACATCTGCCCTGCTAGATGGAGATTGCCAACTGGATACGGTGATGGTGGCGATTTAGCGCTTCTAGACGTAGCGTTAGGAGGATCAGGAAAGAACCAAGCTTCGGTTGCTGCATCGAGGCGATGGCGTGCTTTCCCGCTAAACTTTATTTACAGTGGGGAACAAAGAGGTACGACTGGATATAATCGAGATACCTCGGGTAGCTATGTAACTTCGAGCACATCTAGTGCACCACGTTCGATTAATTTCTGGATGGAAAAAACAGGTATACATGTGAACTCAAATAGTACTCTAAAGCCACGTGGCCAAACGATTAGATGCGTGATGAAGGATGATTTTTCGGCCATTGGTAATATCCACTACGATAATAATGGGGGTGAAGGGACGATGGCTGATGCGATTGATGTTGATTTTACAACTGAAAAGGCTGCCTTTAATGAATTTACGCATGCTCATGCGGTTTTCCAATATTGGAATACGAAACCCGATGGGACTGGCGTAATTGTATTTGAAGATGGGTTAGTTTCGGGGGCGGCCAGTAGGATGGGAATGACGGATGGAGACACCTTGACCCTATATGCGATTTGGCATTCTATTTATAATATCGTATATGATGGCAATGGAGCGGATGCTGGCACGATGGGTCCGAAAATTCACAGTAACATAGAAGGACGTTGGACCGTTGATTTGATTTCGCCGAATTATTCTCGTACCGGCTATGGTTTTATTGGCTGGAGCTTCGATCCTGATGCCGCTTCTAAATTGGCCGCCGGTGATACTGTAAAAATTTACGGACCGAATGAACGGATAGCTGTTAATAGCGAGTTATATTCTCATGCCGATGCAGATAATAATATTAAGTTTTATGCTGTCTGGCAGGAAGAGGAACAAAATTATACAATGCAAACTTTCGGGACGAGCCAATGCGCTAATATGAACATCGGTCAAGTTACTGCGCTTGAGGACGAGAGAGACAGTAATACGTATGCGGTGGCTAAGTTAGGGGATGGTAATTGTTGGATGATAGAAAACTTAAGACTCGAACCGTCACAAATATCATTTAGCGCAAGCAACACAAATTCTCCCACGCAAGCATTTATTTCTGGGGCATCAACATCATCGTCTTCGTCTAGACTATGTGGCGATGATAATAGTGCTTGTATTGATAAAGTAGGATATAACTCTGACAATATCGATCGTAGTTTAACACCGCATCCTACCAGTAATGCTAAAGGTAGCATGTGGTATGCTTATGGTGTGATGTACAATTGGTACACGGCATCAGCGGGTAATGGTACTTTCGGCATGATAAGCGGCAATGCTATTGGTGATATTTGCCCGGCCGGCTGGAGACTTCCTACTGGTGGTGAAAATGGAGAGTATGTGGATCTTAATGTGGCTATTAACAATGGTTCATTGGGCTCTGATACTAATCTTAGGATTTTCCCAAATAACTTTATTCATTCTGGCGATTTCAACCAAACTTCATATGGTGGTCGTGGCACCTTCGGACGTTTCTGGAGTTCTACGGCCGCAAATGAAGGTAGTGCTTTCCGCTTTGGGCTAACCACTGGCCTCGTTACTCCTGATGCTATGTATAACAAGTGGGATGCTTTTGCGGTTAGGTGTATCGTTAAATAATTAAAATATGGCTAGATTATAAATTAATGTGATATAATAGTCGTATGCCGCGATAGCTCAGTTGGTAGAGCGCATCCATGGTAAGGATGAGGTCACCGGTTCAAGCCCGGTTCGCGGCTCCATTTTTTAGCAACAAAAATCCCGCCTTTTGAGGGCGGGATTATATTGATTATTTCTTGAGTAATTTTTTGTCGTATTTGGAGCTGCCAAAGGCTAGAATGAGCCAGAAAATAAATGGTAGGAAGAATAGTCCGATGGCAAATCCGGTGCCATGGCCGAATACTTTAGAAGTGCGATGCGCATAAATAATTGTGGCGATCAATGTAACGACCGACTCCATAATCAATGCAATGATTGTCATCGGATGGATGCCAAAGTTGAAGTTCGCAATCTGGGCTTCTGTCATCGTGTATGGGTTGAAGCCATCGAATGCCATCATAATACCAGCACAGAAGCTAATGCCAAGTAGATACCAGAACCAACTCTTCATGTTGACGATTTTGAACATAATATAAACGTTGTAGATTGGAATAATGGATTTCCAGCCTGGTTCGCCGGCTTTTTTGAAGATTTTCCAGTTAGCTATTATGTATATAATATAAAATATACAAGCTCCGGCCAAAATGAAGACTAGCATGGAGCCGACAATGCCGCCAACGAATGCTGCTTCGGTTGGTGTTAAAGTTGATGTTGTAAGTGCTGTGTCCATTTGGATTCCTTTCATTATACTTAAGCTTAAAATATCATATTTTAAGTATAAAATCAAGCTTTCACGTTGGTGCCGTGTGATGGATCCGACTCGAGCGGATGGTGGTGGTGGTGAGAAAGGTGAGGAAAGATGAATTCTAAACCAACTTTAATAATTAATAACGCAATGAGAATGCTAATGTAGGCTTCGATGTCGAGATGGAAAATGAGATAGAAGATGGCGGAGAAGAGAACGGCAACTGAAATCCAGGTGTCGTTCATGGTTTCGGCGCCAGAGGCAATTAGCACGGTGGACTTTTGTGCTTTACCAGTGCGTTTTAAGTAACTAGCAAGCAGATATTTAAGTGCGATAGATGCAACTAAGACTATAAAAGTTGGGGTGGAATACTCGGGCGATTCGGGGACGAGGATTTTCTCGATTGATTCCACGATAATGTGGACCCCGGCTATTACGATAATCAATGCTATTATAATTGTAGTGACGCGTTCAATTTTGGTGCGATGTTGACTTAGTTTGTGGTGACTTGACAATTTTTCGCTAATTACGATTAAGAATCCTGAAATAGAATCGATGAAGCTATGAACGGCATCAGAAGTGATAGCGATAGAGCCGGCGAGTAGACCGATAATGATATTGAAGACACCTAGAAAGAAATTGACAGCAATAAAAATGAAGCCCGATTTAATTATAATTTGGTCGCGGGAAGAAGCTTTGGTCTTTTTAAGCTTATCTGCCATTACTGTTTATATTTTAGCATATTTTGGTATAATAATTTTAATAGAAAGGAGATGAGATGTTTGATTTGAAAGAACAAGTTGCCGTTGTTACGGGCGCTTCTTCGGGCTTGGGTCAGCAGATGGCTTTGGCACTGGCTCGACAGGGTGCATCTTTGGCAATACTAGCGCGGAGGATGGAAAGGCTTGAAGAATTTGTGCCTAAGTTGCTTGGTGCTGGCGCCGCGAAAGTCGTGCCATATAAGTGCGATGTGACCGATTCGGATAATATTAATAGGGTAGCGGAAGCCGTTGAAAAGGAATTTGGTAAAGTTGATATTTTAGTGAATTGCGCCGGCGCATCAAAAGACAAGGGCGTACTTGATATGACCGATGAGGAATGGGATTTTACGATTGCGACGGATGAAACTAGCGTGTTTAAGATGACGCGTGCATTTGGGGCGATTATGAAAAAGGCGCATTATGGTAGAATCATTAATATCGCTTCAATGTATGGGTTGGTAGGGAATACCGAAATACATACAGTCGCGTATCATAGTTCAAAGGGTGCGGTGGTGAATTTTACACGGGCAGTGGCGGCAGAGTTGGCTCTAGATGGGATTACGTGTAATGCGATTTGTCCTGGATATTTTGAAACTGAGCTGACTAAAGACGTGCTAGACACGCCTCGTTTCCAAGAATTTGCTAAGGCTCACGTGCCAATGGAACGTTATGGTAAACCTGGTGAGCTAGATGCGTCGGTAGTATTTTTGGCCTCGAAAGAAGCTTCTTACGTGACGGGTGTAATTTTGCCAGTTGACGGCGGATATACATGTATATAATATATAGTAAAGGAGAAAACTATGAAAACTAAGTATAGTGGTACAAAAACAGAGAAAAATCTTGAGGCAGCCTTTGCGGGTGAAAGCCAGGCTCGCAATAAGTATGATTATTTCTCTTCAAAAGCTAAGAGGGATGGGTTTGAACAAATTGCAGCGATTTTTGCGGAGACGGCGCTCAATGAAAAAGAACATGCTAAGATGTGGTACAAAGAGCTGCATGGTGGTGCAGTAGAGGATACCGACATTAACCTTGAAGCGGCAGCGGATGGTGAGAATTACGAGTGGACTGATATGTATAAAGGATTTGCAGAGACTGCACGAGAGGAAGGTTTCGAAGAGCTCGCGAAAAAGTTTGAGGAAGTTGCTTTGATTGAAAAATCTCATGAAGAACGATATCGTAAATTGCTCGCTAATGTGAAGGATAAAAAAGTTTTCTCGCGTGATGGTGATGTGATTTGGGTTTGTCGAAATTGTGGACATATCGTGATTGGTAAAGAGGCGCCGGAAATTTGTCCAGTTTGTGCGCACCCGCAGTCGTATTTTGAAATTAAGGCAGAGAACTATTAGAATTAACAAAAATTAGCCCTACGGGGCTATTTTTTGTGGAGCCGTGAGCCAGGCTTGAACTGGCGACCTGCCGCTTACAAGGCGGCTGCTCTACCAACTGAGCTATCACGGCGCTTTTTTATTATAGCATAGTTTTTATTTGTGGAAAAGTTTTTGCGGAGCATATTTTTTAAAAATCAAAATTAGCACTTGCGTAATAGATTTTTGTGCTTTATAATGGTTATGTGAGAAATGGAGTATTAGGTGTGACAGAAAATAATTCTGTGAATTTGGAGGCAGTTTTTGGAAGAAAAAGGAGATATTATGTCTTGTTTGCTTCTTTCTTTTTGTCTGTTTGCTTTGCTCTAATGGGAGCGAAAGATGTTTTTGCGACTGCTACTCAGAGTACTTTGACCATGCAAATTGTTCCTGGTGTTTTGACTACCTCTATTATCCCAACGCCTGGGGGTACTTTTGGCAAGACTGCTAGTTCTACTATTTCAGTGAGCACTGATAACTTTACTGGCTACACGCTTTTTATTAAATCGCAGAGCTCTACAAGTTTGTTAAATAATAGTAATGCGATTGAATCGCTAAGTTCTGCGATTAGTGAGTCTACTTTTAGCTCAAGTAGCACATATAATAATAAATGGGGATATCAACCTAGCCAATATGTTACTACTTCTGGTGGGGTCAATACGACTGTCCCGAATACTGATTATTTGCCAGCACCTTCTACTACTGGAGATTTGCTAGCTGTTACGACTGCGGCAAATAGTACTGCACATCAGTATACATTGGTAGCAGGGGCGAGAGTAGATACTACTTTGCCGGCTGGGACTTATGAGTATACTTATGTCCTGATGGCAGTTGCAAATTCGGTTGTTTATAATATTACTTATGATGATTTCACGGCCGAAACTGTTACCAATATGCCCAGCCCTAACCCACAAGCATTAGAAATTGATGGTGGTACACCCGTAGCTCAGAGTTACGGTACGCTTAGTATTGCAGTCCCGACTATGACTAGCGATGATATGTCGTTTGGTGGTTGGTGCACGGTTCAAACAACGCTTAATACGGTAACCCACAATTATGAATGTATTGGTGGTACAACTTATCAGCCAGGTGATAGTTATCCGATTGATCAAACGGTCGATGGTACCAATATTACGCTTTATGCTATCTGGATTGAGGATTTCTTCCCGATGGTGTGGAGTCAGATGGGGAAGTGTGTATTTACCTCGACTCAAACTGGAACAGATACATATGATGGTGATGTTTCGGGCTCTGAATGTTCCGAATATGCTGGTGATGATTATATAGATACGGGCATAGCACTTTATAGTAATGATAATTATCAAAAAGATTATGAAGTACATTTTGTAATTGACACCTTTAACCCAAATGCCCAACTAGAGAGCCAGGCGACTATGTTCAATGACAAATTATCTTCATCGGTTACTGAGTCTCCTTATGGCGGGAAGTCTCCTGGTGCTGTGGTGCGTCTTACTAGTAGTCATGCTTTTGAAATTAAGTCAACTTATGGTGCGCCGACTGACCATGCTGTGTCTAGGATTGTTACTAAGACTCCTTATACTACTGCCTACGATGGCACAGATGTACGAATTTTTAGAATCAATGGACATATCTATACCAGTGTTGATAATGGTCCATTGACTGAACTTCAGAATTACACTTCCTTTAATCAGCAGTTTGGTCTTACTGCTTGGTTTGGGGCATATCCCGACAATGTGGATTGTACTGAGAACTGTACGGCGGCAAAACGATTCTTCACTGGCGAAATGAGTAATATGTATATTAAGCTTGGCGATTTTCCGGCTGATGGTATGCATACAATTACCTTTGATGCAAATGGTGGGACTCCTGCTACTACTGACCATTTGATACTTGATGGCAATGCATTAGCCGAATTACCAGAGGTAACTCAGAGCGGTTGGTTCTTTGACGGTTGGTGGACTGCGTCGAACGGTGGGCAACAAGTTTCGGCGTCCACTGTGCCAGATTCGACTACGACATATTATGCACATTGGTATAAATCTGTAACTGATGCTCAGATTACTAATACTAGTGTAGATTTGGCTATAAATGGGACTGAGACTATTACGATTACCAATGCGTCGGATATTGAGCCTTATACACTTGTGTCAAGTGATTCGGCCGTGGCTACCGTAGATGCTTCTGGTGTGATTACGGGTGTCGCTAATGGTACGGCTACTATTACAATGACTGGTACGAAGACTGGTGATACGCGTACAATAAATGTGACTGTGGGAAGCGTTATTGCGGTTAACTTCGATTCGGACGGTGGTTTGCCAGCGACTTTTCAAGAAAATGTAGCCGATGGCGGATCGTTCAGCTCTTTGCCGGAGCCGACGAAATCAGGTTATACACTTGAGGGGTGGTATACCGGTATGAATGGTACTGGCACCAAACTAACTACTTCTACTGTATTTGATGCTAATACTGTGACTCAATATTACGCAAATTGGCAAGATATTCCATACGTATGCAAAATTGCCGAAGTGCTCCACACGGAAACATGTGGCTGGTCGACTAGTAAAGGATGTAAGAGCGCAGGCTTCAATTTTGGTGATACTATTAGGTATGGCAATTTAGTAGAATCCACAACCATGAATTATGGCGATGCATACAACTGCGATATTAATTATGATAAAACCTGGAGCGGATCTAACGAGAGATTCTATTACATTGGCAGCAATAACGGTATAGCCTCGTTTGTCTTTTATAACAACGTTCCAGATGTAAACTTGAATTATACTGACGCAATGAACAGCATTCCAAACACTTCTCCCGATAACGACGATTGGATTAATCCAGGCCTTCAAACTCTTGGCTCAAAAGTAACCAGGTTTATGACCGTTGACGAGGTGACGGAAATCTGTGGTGGAAACAACAATATCGCCACTAGAATAAGCGGCACCGACAAAGGTAGATGTGGGTATCTCGCCGAAAATACATCCTATGCTTATGAAACTGGCAAGCTCGATACGATTTGGCTACAACAAGTTAACGGCGCAAACAGGCGTATCCATATGAAAGATGGAAGAAGTATTGCATCACCTGCTGCTACCAGCATCAATGGTCCACGCGTGGTAATTGAAGTGCCTTTATCCTTAGTCGAACCATACGTCGAAACTACGACTTACGATATCACTTTTGACCCACACAATGAAACAAATTCCTGGACTGAAACAATTGATGCGGGAGATGATTTGAGTGATGTCTATCCCACGACTAATCCAACTTATAATAATCATATCTTCCAGGGTTGGTATACGGCAGCAACTGGTGGCACGCAAATATCTGCCAGTACAGAACCAAGTGGCGATACGACCTATCACGCACAATGGAAAGGCACTGTAGCGCTTGCGACAGTAGCAGATAACAACATTTCAGTAGCTACTGACAGTACTGCGACCGTTATGGTAACCAACGCAGCTGATCTTGAAGGGTTTAGCTTCTCGTCCAGTGATACAAATGTAGCAACAATTGACCCTTCAACTGGCGTAATCACACCATTAACGGTCGGTACGACAAATATCTCAATTACGGGTACTACTTCAAGCACTACAAACCAAATTGCAACTGTAACAGTGACAGCGCCAATAGTTCAATATACAGTTTATTTCAATCCGCATAATGGTGAACAAAATTCAAGTGTAACCGTTACAGCTGGGCAGCAAATCGGTAGTAGTAATATTCCTACAGATCCAACTCCAAGTGGTACCGATGAAGTATTCATGGGTTGGTTTACTGAGGCGACAGGTGGTACCGCTGTAGATGGTACAACTACGCCAAGTGCCGATGGCGAAACTTATCACGCTCAATATAAGAAGATTGTTTGTAAATTGGCAGCTGCGGGTACGTTACATTCCTCTAATACAAAGGTATCTCCAAATAGTGGGAAGGTGGAATATGGACAGATTGCTAATGATCCTACTCCACAGAGTGGTGATGCTTATGATTGTGATGTAGATTACGACGACACCTATAGTGCCGTAAATGAAAGATTCTATTATCTGGGTCAAGATGCGAATAATAATGCGGTGCTCGTAGCTTGGAATAGCTATTACGATGATGCTTGGGCTCCGGGCACAAGCAGTGACAGCCTTTATTCCTACACAGATGCTCTCACAGAACTCCCCGACAATACTAGTGGAGCATGGGATAATCCTGGTCTTATAGAGCAAGAGACTGGGAAAGCTGCTAGGTTTACAACGAGGGCTGAGGTCGCTACAGCTTGTGATACGACTGTTAGCGGATTGGGAACGACTGACATCCTCGTGAATTGTGATTATTTCATGGAGCATTCTGCTTATGATGGCAATGGTCGTTCTGCATTGTGGCTAGTAAAAGAGGGTTCAAGTCAATATCGTATCCATACTGGTAGCGGGAACCGTAAGGTAAGTGCTTCAACTGGCACTAGCATGGTACGTCCAACTATAGTAGTGCCAGATAAGTTAATTGAAAAGTTTTCACCTACATATTTGGATGTTACTAATGCTGTTATATCAAATGATTTGATTCTTGCTGTAGGTGATCAGATTACAATCGTAGTTGGTAATGCCTCGCAGCTCGAACCTTACACCTTTAGCTCTGCCGATCTTTCAAAGGCTACAGTTGATACTAATACTGGTGTAATTACGGGTGTTGGTGCCGGAACAACAAACATTATCATGACAGGTTCACAATCTGGTTTATATAAATACTTAGAAGTAACCGTCGCACCGGCCCCGACGACAAGTTGGACTGTAACATTCAATGCCAATGGTGGCTCGCTCGATAATGGGGCTTCTGGTACTAGAACTGTTGATGATGGCGATGTGGTGGGCGCTTTACCGACTGCTAGTAAGCCGAACTATAGATTCTTTGGTTGGTATACGGATGATGGCACTTTCTATACTGAAGTATATCCTGAAGAAACTGTGACTGCTGATATTACTTATTATGCAAAATGGGTAGAAGATACATCTAGCTTCCCAATCGAATGGGCTGAAATCAATGAATGTACATTTACTGGCGCTGCAGTGACTGGTACCTATTGCGGGAATACTAGTAGTAACCAATATTATATTGATACCGCTGTCCAATTATTTACTCAGGCTAATTACGGCAAAGATTTTGAAGTTGGGTTTACAATTACCGAATATAGTCCCAGTAGTCAGATTGCGAACCAGGGTAACCAAGCAACTTTCGTAAGTTTCAAGAAGGAAGATAGCGCCAACAATTATCCTGGTTTTGTGGTCCGTCGTTATTCTTCTTCTAATACCATTGAAATTACTTCGAGATGGAAAGGTGATTCTGCATCGTTGTCATTACATGATTTTGCTTCAACTACCAAGACCGTGAAGCTACTTAAGCGAAAAGAAGTCGAGCAAGGGAATACTTATTACAGAGTTTATTATTCAGTAGATGGCAGTGCTTGGACGCTATACGAAGATATAACTAACAAAACACATTTTGAATTTGATACTAAGGTTTGGTTTGGTGGTGCTGCGAATTCCAATGGTACCTCACCGATGCGTCCTTTGGTCGGGAAGATGACTGATATGTATGTAAGACTTGGCGTTGACAGTGATTATACGGTTGAGCTAGATGCAAATGGTGGAACTTTGCCGAGTGGTTTCCAAAATCCTTATACTATTACGGCTGGTAGTTCGGTAGGAACATTACCAACACCAACTGCGCCGAGTGCAAATTATACCTTTGGTGGTTGGTATAATGGTAATACTTTGGTGAGCGATGGTACACAATATATCCCACAGAGTAACGTTACATTAGTCGCTGATTGGGTCTACCAATCTTCGGATACTCCTGTAACATTTGATGTATCTAATAATGCTACTCGTGGCTTCCAGGCCTTGTCTAGCGCATGGGCGCAGAGCCCCGTCAATTTAACTACCTTTAATGAAGCTAGCCCAATAAATAATTCGACTTGGGGCGACACTACAGAGTTGTCAGAATTACAATACTGGGAAGCTGTTCGTAGCAACTTTATCAATAATCAATGCTTTATCCAGACCAGTACTGCTCATAATACAAATAGTGATGCGGTAAAACCGTTATCGGCTTTGTCAAATTGGACAAGTGGATCGGTTGATTGCTCGAAGCCTGACGTATATGATACGAAGATTAATGCAGCTCTCACTGTCCGTCTCAATGACTCTCAAGGTGCTGTAGTTACTTATGCTAAAGCAGATAATGGTATTATTCATAATATGATTCCGGGACAAACCTACTATTGGGAGAAAACTAATGATAGTTCGGTGTATGGTTATGTGACGGCCACTTCAAACGGTTCTAGTACTGGCACTCGTTGGGTTGATACTGGTGTTGTACGTAATGTGCGCGATCTCGGTGGTTTGCCGGTAACCTATACAGATAGCAACAATCAAACTGTAACTGGTACTCTTGCCTACGGTAGATTATTCCGCGGAGAAAAGATGCAAAATGTATCAGCTAGCGAGTTTACTAATCTTGGTATTACGACAGAATATAATGTAGGTGATGAATATAGCAGTGATACTCATCTGTCCGACTATCATCTTAATACCGTGATTCATTATAACTTTGACTACAATTCTGGCGATGAAAATAACGCTAACTCCAACTATATGAAAGCTTGGACTGCGGTAACGAATATAATGACTGATATTGCTAACACCAACACCACAAAGAATATCTTTTTCCACTGCCGTGTCGGTGCTGACCGAACTGGTACGGTGGCGTATCTACTTGAAGGTCTCCTTGGTGTGCCGGACGAACAAAGGTATGAAGAATATGGTTTAACGAATGTGTCTGGGTTGTATGATAGAACTAGGTATTACAAGCAGAAAACTAGCACCAATAATCTGAAGTTTGTCTTCATGATGGAATACGTAAAGACGAATGCCGACATTCTCAATTGGTACATGAGCAATCCGAATTCTGACATGAACTTAGTACAAGCCTTCAGGTCTGCCATGACGGTGACGGGTGGTAATGGCGGTGATTCTGGGCAGCAAGGAACCAATAACGCTCCGGCGCAAAATTTGTCAAATAATATGTCAACAATGAGTACGCGTACTGTATCATCTAATTCAAGTACGAAAACTAGTGATACTGCGAATGGAGAAATTGTTGCTGCGGAGAATGTTGATTCCAGTTATGAGTCACCTCTTGGAGTTTCGAATGGAGAAAGTGGCTCTGTAAGTTCCACGGAAATAACGGATGCTCCATTTGATGGAGCCGCAGCATTGGGCGTGTTGGCTGTGGCTGCTGCTGCGGGTGCTTCAGTATATGTCGTGTCTAAGCAAAGCGCCGAATAGTGTGATATAATAACCTTATGGATATATTTTTAGGTGTGATGGGGGTAATGATAGTAATACTATTGATTGCAGTAATAGTTCTTTTAACGCGAAAAAACTCCGATAAGGGTGAGATGGCCGATTTTAAGGCGATGCAAGAGAGATTAATTCGGGTTGAAGGTGAAGTGGGGAAGATTAACCCTGCCATTGATCGGAACTTTCGTGAAAATCGTAAGGAAATTTCTGAGAATCTGGAAAGGATGCAAAACAGCAACACTAAAAGTCTCGAATTGTTGCGTACCGGCAATGAGAAGAAGCTAGAACAGATGCGCGAAAGTAACGAGAAGAGCCTTGAGGAGATGCGTGAAACGGTAGATGAGAAGCTGAAGGCTTCGGTCGAAAAACGATTTAATGAGAGTTTTAAGACTATATCAACTCAGCTTAATCAAGTCTCACAAGGGCTTGGTGAAATGAAGACGATGGCTAACGAGGTTGGTGGACTAAAGAAAGTAATGGAGGGTGTCAAAACTCGTGGAATTTACGGTGAAATACAACTCGGTGCTATAATTGAGGATATTTTGACTAAGTCGCAGTACGAAGAGAATATTATCACCAAGGAGGGGTCGAATGACCGTGTCGAATTTGCTGTTAAGATGCCAGGTAAAGATGAGAATGTTTATTTGCCGATCGATTCTAAGTTCCCAGTTGAGAACTATTCTAGATTAATAGCGGCTTATGATGAAGGGAAAAAGGCTGACATTGAGACTTATCGTAAGGCTTTATCAAATGACGTGAAAGAACAAGCCAAAAAGATTAGTACTAAGTACATCGATCCGCCGAAAACCACAGACTTTGCGATTATGTTTGTGCCAACAGAATCTTTATATGCAGAAATCATTCGCATCGCTGGATTATCCGATGAGATTCGTAAGAAGTATAATATCTCTTTAGCTTCGCCTTCCACTTTGCCCGTGATGCTTTCTGGACTTTTGATGGGCTTTAGGACAGTGGCGATAGAAAAGCGTTCGGCTGAGGTCTGGCAAAAACTGGGCGCGATTAAGACTCAGTTCGGTAAATTTGGCGACTTATTGGAGGGTGTACAAAAGAAGCTCCAAGAATCCGCTAATAAAATTGAGTCGGCAAAAACCTCTTCTAGGCAGATTGAACGTCAATTAAAGGATGTCGAGGAATTACCCGAAGTTGAATCCGTTAAGCTAATTGGGGAAGTATAAGTAGAAATCTGGTTAAATAATAGCACTATATATAATATGTAGTGCTATTTTGATGAGCTCTGTTTTTTTAGAATGCGCGGATTTTGTCGAATGGGAATAATCTAAACATGACTGGACCAATAATGCGGCAATATGGAATGGTGCCAAGTCCGTTACGAGAGTCCCAAGAATTGTTACCTTCGCGATTATCGCCAGAAACGAATAGTTCGCCTTCGGGAACAGTGGTATCTACTTCGCCGGAGGTGTGCGCTTTAGGTCCATCGGTTTCTGATTTACGCCACTCGGTGTCATAAACAAACCCGTCAGGGTTTTCTTCGTTATAAATGGTCATAATACCATCTTTGACTACTACGCGTTCGCCCGGAAAGGCAATGACACGCTTAATAATGTATTGGTCATTGACATTGGATGGAAGGGTACAGGTCATAGGGTGCTCAATACCTTGAGCTTGGTATTCTTTAACCTTGGTTTCGTCTTCGTTTAGAAAAACGATGATTTGGCCGCGTTCTGGTACATATTCTTGGCCTATGAAATGCGCCCAAGAGACGGCGGCACGGTTGACAATTACGCGGTCGTCTTGGTGAAGAGTGTTTTCCATGCTACCACCCACCACGTTGTATGAGCGATAGATAAATGTATTAAAAAAGATAGTACCGAGTACGATGGCTGCAATGAAACCGCCTAGACTCAGGAGGTCTTTAAGTAATGGATGTTTTTGGAAAAATGTTGGTTCCATAGAAGATATTATAGCACATATAAGCGGTTTAGCAGCGGTTTTTCGGCTTGTTGTTTGTGGTTTTTCAGTTTCTTTTCAGAAATCTGATATAATATAGGTATATGGCTGATTATATTTTAGTAAGAAAATCTCGCAATATCGCTAGCAATATGGTACATATCTTATTGAACCTTTTACTAGGGATTGGTGCAGTTTTGATTACAGTGTTGTCTGGTAGTCCAATCCCGGGACTATTGTTGGTACTAGTTTCGAAATGGCGAGTTTTCGCAGTAAGAGCACGCTACCTATGGTTGAACATCAAGTCTAATTTGGTGGATTTAATCGTAGGTGTTAGTGTGGTATTACTGGCTTACTATGCTGGGGCTAATTTTATGCCAGTACATTTCATTTTGGCTGGGTTTTATTGCATTTGGCTTCTTATTATCAAGCCGATGTCTTCGGAAGGTGCTACTTTGGCTCAATCCCTTATCGCAGTGTTTCTTGGCACTAGCGCTGCGGCAATTATGACGGCTGGGTTAGACGTAATCGCATTGGTGTTGCTTGAGTTTTTGATTGGTTACGCGGCAAGTCGACATGTTTTGTCGCAAAGCTCTGGTCGGGATTTTACTTTGACGACCTTAGTGTGCGGTTTGGTATTCTCAGAAATCGCTTGGCTTTGCAATTCGTGGTCAATTGTGTACACTTTTGGTTCAACTGGCGTAAGAGTACCGCAGGTGGCAATTATTTTAACGATTTTTGCGTTTGTTTATAATTACGCTAGACAAGCGATGATAAAATACCAAGAAGATTTTAGATTTAAGCATATCGTGGGGCCAGTAGTGTTCGGTGCGGCACTGATTGGCATAATTGTAATTTGTTTTAGTAACCCAATATTTAATATATAAGGAGGAAAATGGTAACAGAGAAAAAGGGTGAAATTGTTGAAGCCGAAAAAACTGAAAACACCGAGTCGTTGGGAGACGCATCAGTTGTTAAGGCTGAAACCGAGAATCGAGAAATGAAGCAAGCGCGGAGCGAAACTCCGAAAGGTAGTCCTAATAAAGCCGCGATTGTGATGTCCGCCGCCGCTTTAGTTCTTGGCGCAAGTGGTTTGGCGTTAGGGTGGTTAGGATTCGAGAAGGCTTCAACGCCTATAACTTTCTTAGGCGGTGGAGCGGATGGTAATTCAGCAAACTTTGTAGAGGGTTCTATTGCGGATATCGCAGAGAAGGTATCAAAGAGCGTTGTATCAATCGTAACTTCTACTACGACACGCAATTTCTTTGGGCAAGATTATTCTTCCTCAGCGGCTGGTACCGGTGTAATTGCCACTGCAGATGGCTACGTGATTACGAATAAGCACGTAATTAATGGCGCTACTAAGGTGACGGTAATTTTGGATGATGGAACTACCTATGAAGACGTCGAAGTGGTAGCGGTCGATCCTTTGGATGATATCGCTTATCTTAAGATCAAGGATGTGTCAGATTTAACACCGGCAACATTAGGCGATTCTAAGACTATTAGTGTAGGTCAACAGGTGATTGCGATTGGTAATGCACTTGGCGAGTACCAGAATACAGTGACTTCAGGGATTATTTCTGGTACTGGTCGTTCGGTGACGGCTTCAGATGGGACTGGTTATAATGTTGAAACTCTGACGGACATGATTCAGACAGACGCAGCGATTAATTCCGGTAATTCGGGTGGTCCGCTTGTGAATGCCGCTGGTGAGGTAATCGGCATTAATACTGCGACTTCTACCTCGGCGGAAAACATGGGCTTTGCGATTCCGATTTCATCTGTAAAGGGCATGTTGAACCAGCTAATTGAAACTGGTAAAGCGGAACGAGCTTATATCGGGGTTTATAGCGTTCAGATTACGCCTGAGATTGCCAAGGCTTATAATTTGCCGGTTTCTACTGGTGAATACCTGTATAGCTCTTCATCCTATTCGGCGATTGTGAAAGATTCTCCCGCGGCTAAAGCAGGTCTTAGAGATAAAGACATCGTAACCGCAGTAAATGGTGTTAAAATCGGAACTTCCGGTACTTTGTCGGATTTGATTGGCGAATACAAACCTGGTGATACGGTACAATTAACCGTTGTGCGTGAGGGCAATGAGACAGCCATCAATGTGACGCTTGGTGCCTACAAAAAGTAAGGATAAATCCTCGGGTTTCAAGACGCTTGAAGCCCGCTTTTTGTGCGTAGCTGATTATGGAATCGTGTTGACAAGGGTCGGCTTCGAGAATTAAGTAATTGATTTGTTTGGTCGATGCTTGATTGATAAGTTGCTTGATAAGGGCGAGGCCGTGGTCTTTGGCATAGAGTGCGATAGATGGTTCGTAGCCCAATGCTTCCTGGTCTAGCCAATCCCAATCTTGGTCAACATAAGGGAGATTTGCGACAATTACATCAGGGGTGAAATTGACATTTTCGAGTAAGTGTGATATAATAGTGTTTATGGATGCGCTATGTTTGTCGGCGTTTTTTTGTGCAATTTCGAGAGCCTTCTTTGAAATATCGGAAGCATAAACTGTGGCCTCGGGAAGCTCCTTTTTGATGGTGATGGCGATACAGCCGGAACCGGTACCGACATCTAGGATGGTTGATTTGTCTGGGAGCTGCTTTGGTGATGGCTTGACGCCTGGCAAGTAGGGTTTGCCGGCGAGATTTAGAACCGCGTCGATGATTTGCTCGGTCTCGGGACGGGGAATTAATACGTCTGGCGTGACGATAAAATCACGACCGTAAAAATCCTTGGTGCCATCTTGATAGGCTTTAGGCTTCTTTGAGGGTGCGTTCATGCTTGGTGAGTTCGTGGATTATGTCGTCAATATCGCCGTCCATTACGGCTGGAATATTCGAGCGTGAGTAGTGAATGCGGTGATCGGTGACGCGGTCTTGGGGGAAGTTGTAGGTGCGGATTTTTTCGGAACGGTCGCCGGTGCCAATGAGGGATTTACGAGCCTCGGAGGCGGATTTCATCTCTTCTTCTTTTTTCTTCTCAAGGAGGCGAGAACGCAAGATATTCATCGCTTTAATGCGGTTTTGTTGCTGAGAACGCTCGTCTTGCATAGCTACCATAATGCCGGTAGGAAGGTGAGTGATGCGGACAGCTGAGTCAGTTGTATTGACGCCTTGGCCACCATGACCGCCTGAGCGATAAATGTCAATGCGAAGGTCGTCGGGGTTGATTTCGAGGTCTTGTTCGTCGGCTTCCGGAAGAACGGCGACGGTAACGGTAGAAGTATGAATGCGGCCTTGAGATTCGGTTACTGGCACGCGTTGAACTCGGTGGACACCCCCTTCGAATTTAAGCTGACCGTAGGCGTTGTCGCCAGAAATTTTGAAAATTACTTCTTTCATACCACCGGCTTCATTTTCGTTTTTGCTGATTAATTCGGATTTGAGACCGTGATTTTCGGCATATTTAAGATATAAGCGGTACATTTCACCGGCGAATAGACTGGCTTCGTCACCACCGGCGCCAGCACGGATTTCGATGATGGCGGGTTTGTCGTCTGAAGGGTCTCGTGGGATAAGGAGCTCCTCGAGTCGTGCAGAACCGGTTTCGATGGTGGATTTTAGGGTTTTAATGTCTTCCCGTGCGATTTCGCCAAGCTCTGGGTCATTCGATAGAAGTTCGGCTTCTTCGAGGTTGGCTTTGGCTTGGGCGATTTTAGCATCTAGGTCGATAATTTCGCGTAGCAAAGTAGCTCGCTTGGCTTTGGCGGCGAAGCTGGTGTCACTATAGGCGTCGGGGGTGGCTAGAAATGCTTCCAAATCGTCTAGTTCTGCTTTTATTTTATCTAAATTCATGCTATAATTATAACACATTTCTGGACCCATAGCTCAGTTGGCTAGAGCGTACGATTCACATTCGTAAGGTCGCAGGTTCGAGCCCTGCTGGGTCCACCATTTTTTGTTTCACAAAAGTATAAAAAACCAGGCTCATATCTAAAGATGCGAGCCCTGGTCAAGTCCACCAAGCGGTTTATAAAATTATTTTTATCTATTCCGTAATCTATAAATGCCCGTTAAATCCCTTGATAAATTATTCCTGAGATTTATCATAAGCATTTCTGTGGAAAATGACAATTGGTATACCAAAATATGCTGCATGATGTTTTTGTGCGTCAGTTAGATCGTCGACTGTTTCGACAAAATTAGGACAATATATAAAGTTTGGGGATAGTGAATGTCCGTTGTCTTCTTCATAACGATTGAATGCCACTTCGTTAGCCCCGCTTGACTCTTCTATTTCATCTATGGTCTGTATAGTTCTTACATCTGCTTCATCTTCAATGGCACTAGTCCATCCTTGATGTACGCCCATGTCCCCGCGACCAGCTTTTATAATCCCACGATGACCTATATTTGAAAATCCATAATAAATTGCTTTCTCACTGTCTCCCCAGTGCCCGTCAGGAACTTTATTAGATACAAGCGAGCTAGATATATTGTTTGCTGAACTAGTTTTAGCGAGTCCATTGCTAATATTCTGCGGATTATTCTCGGAGGCAACTGTCTTCCAGTTGCTGGGGTCGTCCCTAATTGCTTTACTCTTTTCGTAAACTTTAGGATAGATAATCTTGTCCGCTTTGCTTCCCCGATAATCGATACAATGAACTAAGGCTAAAAACTCATGCCCAGTGAGATGGTAAACTTTAATTGTTTTTCCTTCGAATTCTATTTCTTCTTCAGATATACCATCTTCTTCAGAGGCAATCCATTCAGCAAATTGTTCAGGTCCAGTTGCACGTTCATTGAAATCCATCCTGAACGCTTCCGATGTCGCCCTATAACTATCAAGCGCTTCTTTACGTTTTACTTTTTTATCCTCTACCTCGTCAGCCCAATTGGCAAGTGAATCCCATTGGCTACTATTTCCTTCACTATTACCACTAACTAGTTCGAGATTTTTCATATTTATATTATAACATTTTCTCGTGATTGTTTTCCTCGTATATTCTTAAAACCTGGTTAATCAAGCCCCACCATTTTTGTTTCATAAAAGTGTAAAAACCAGGCTCGCATCTAAAGATGGGAGCCCTGCTCAAGTCCACCATTTTTTGTTAGTAGTTCGAATCTGTGGTGAATTAGTTTTGTTTTCTGTAGAATGTGGTTTGAATGTAATTTTTACAACATTTTAGCATAAAAGACTTGAAATACTACATATGGTGGTGTATTATTATGATAAGACGCTAAATGTAGGGTGACAAAAGCATTACCATTTAAGGTCGCTCGCAGAAAAGGTCATATAAAAATTAATTGAACAGGAATACATGCGAAGGAGGTTTATTTTATGTTCAAACGAATAGTAAAGAGAGACGGAAAGATTGTAAAGTTTGATCCGGAAAAAATTACTGAGGCGATTGCGAAGGCTGGTCTTGCTACTGAGGAATTTAAATATGATAGAGCGAAAGCCTTAGCGGATAAGGTTTTGAAGCGGGCTGAGGAAAAAATTACCGCTCGCACGCCCAATGTTGAGCAAATTCAAGATATTGTAGAAGAAGTTTTGATGGAGTCTTCATTTAAGAGGACGGCTCGGGCTTATATTCAATATCGTCAGGAGCGTTCAAGAAGGCGTGAAGCGAAATCCGATCTAATGATGATTTATCGTACGATTTCTCACGCCGATGCGAGTGAAGATTCTGATGTGAAGCGTTCAAACGCTAATGTCGATGGCAACTCCGCCATGGGTAAGATGTTGCAGTTTGGTGCGGAAGGTTCCAAGGTTTTTGCTAAAACATTACTGCTTCGGCCAGACATTGCCGAGGCACATGATAACGGTGACATTCACATTCATGATTTGGATTTTTATGCGACTGGTACTTTGACTTGTTGCCAGAGTGACCCATTTGTAATGTTTGAGAATGGTGGGTTTAATACTGGACATGGTCACTTGAGGACGCCAAATTCGATCGGCTCATATGGGGCGCTAGCGGCAATTTTGCTTCAGGCTAATCAAAACGAGCAACACGGTGGTCAATCGATTCCAAATTTTGATTATGCGATGGCTCCAGGCGTAAATAAATCTTTCCGTAAGGCTTTGAAGCGCAATTTGGCAAAATACAACAAGTTTACTGGCAAAAAACTCGACCTAGAAATTAAAGACACTTATGAATATGGTGACGATGATAAACTAAAGAAAGCTAAGTGGCCGAAAGAGGTGATTGAGGCTTCCAATGAAGATGTAGAACGTGAGACTTTTCAGGCGATGGAAGGCTTCATCCACAATCTGAATACGATGCATTCTCGAGCTGGCGCACAGGTGCCATTTACCTCAATCAACTTTGGTACTGACATCACGCCGGCCGGTAGATTGGTTTCTAAATATCTACTTGAGGCTACCGAAAATGGTCTAGGTAAAGGTGAGACGCCGATTTTCCCAATTTCGATTTTCAAAGTAAAATCTGGCGTAAACTATGAGCCAGATGATCCGAACTATGATTTGTTTAAGAAATCGATGGAAGTTTCGGCAAAGCGTTTGTTCCCGAATTTCTGTTTTATCGATGCTCCTTATAATCTAAAGTATTATAAGAAGGGCGATTATCGGACTGAAATCGCGACGATGGGTTGCCGTACGAGAGTATTTGCATCGGTATTTCCAGAGTCGGATGGCATTGTTACCGGACGTGGTAATTTGTCGTTTACTACCATTAACTTGGTTCGGATTGGTATCAAGCATGGTATTTGCCTAGGTGAGCGTAAAGAAGCTGACTGGGATGGCTTCTACCATGAACTTGATGAGAAGTTGGATCTCGTGAAAGACGAGCTCCTTGAGCGGTTTGATTTTCAGGCTAACCAGCATGTTCGCAATTTCCCATTCCTGATGGGGCAAGGGAACTGGTTTGGTTCGGAGAAACTAGGGCCGAACGATACTTTGCGTGATGTAATTAAGCACGGGACTTTGTCGATTGGGTTTATTGGTCTAGCGGAGACTTTGGTCGCTATGGTTGGTAAACACCATGGTGAAGATGAAGATGCACGTGAGCTTGGTCTTGATATTATTACGCATATGCGTGAAAAATGCGATAGCTATTGTAAGAAGTATAAACTAAACTTCTCCTTGCTAGCTACTCCAGCTGAGGGTATTGCGGGTCGGTTTACTAAGCTTGATCGTAAAGAATATGGCGTGATTCCAGGCGTGACGGATAGAGAGTTCTATACCAATTCCTTCCATGTGCCAGTGTACTACCCAATTTCAGCCTTTGACAAAATTGAAATTGAGGCGCCTTACCATAATCTCTGCAATGCTGGGCATATTACGTATATCGAGCTAGATGGCGATCCGTCGCAGAATATCGCAGCGTTTGAAGCGGTGATTCGTAAAATGCATGACTGTGGTATTGGCTACGGCTCAGTCAACCATCCAGTAGATAGAGATCCGGTCTGTGGATTTTCGGGCGTGATTACTGGCGATAGATGCCCTCATTGTGGTCGACTTGAGGGAGATGTTCCTTTCGAAAAAATTTGTAATTGTGCTAAAGGAGATGCGTAAGCATCACAATGGACTATCATAAAATTTCATTAGAAAAGATAGCTAAGCAGCTTGAGGCGCCGGAGGGGTATATCCGGCTCTCGGGCCCATTGGAACACGATAATATTGTTAATGGCGATGGACTCCGTGCGGTGATCTGGACGCAGGGTTGTCCGAACCATTGTCCTGGCTGCCAGAATCCGGAGACTTGGGACTACTGTGAAGGAATGATGGTACCAATTAAAGATGTTTTGGAACAATTGTCACATTTCAAGGGTCAGACAGGTGTGACCTTCTGCGGCGGTGAGCCATTCGTGCAAGCGAAAGCTTGTAAGCAAATTGCTGATTATGTACGCAAAGAGTTTGGTTGGGACGTTTGGAGTTTTTCGGGTTTTACTTATGAAATTATTAAGGAATATGGCAAAGAACCTTGGGAGTTCTTGAAGTCGTTAGATGCGTTGATTGATGGGCCTTTTATCCTGAAACAACGTGATTTGAGTCTGAGATTTAGGGGTTCGAAGAATCAGCGACTACTAAAGTTAAAGTATCCCACTGCAGAAATCATTTCTATCGAATAAAAAATCTCCCGCCTCGAAAGCGGGAGATTTGGTTTAGTCGGCTAAGCGTTTTTTGCGGTGTTTTCTAATCCTGGAAACGATAAAGAATATAATTGCCGCAATGGTTGCTGCCACGAGTAGCATGAACCAGATTGGGCAGATAATGACTTCTTTTTCGGTAGTATTGGAATCGCCACGATAGTAGACAGTTTGATTTACTTTTACTACGCCGAGCGCTGGTAAGTTGGAAATGTTGCGGGTAGCAGTGTAAGTAGTTTCTGGCATAACGATTTCATTAAACTCGCCGTCTTCTTCGCCCGTCGGGAAGATAACATCGCCGGTGAAGAAGTTAGTTACCTTCAGCACAACCGTGGCTACTTCATGGATATTACCGGTATTTTCAAATGTTACCTTGGTTTCTAGTGGTGGCACAGCGATGAAACCCGGTATGACATTGTCGACAATTTTACCTTCGCGCTTGATGTCACCTGTAACGTTAGCATAAATGAGGCTGGCCATTTCGAAGACATTCTTGACCGAAACGCCGTTATCGCCAGTGTTCTCGTCATTACTTGAGACGGTAAGGGCGGCGTACTGACCACCTGCGGCGGCGTCTTTTGGAGTTTTGATAGTATAGGTAATCTTCTTGGATTCATTTGGTTTGATAACGCCAGTGGGCTCGGAAATCTCAATCCACTTAGTAATTTCGTTACGACCAGTGACACTTCGAAGGTCGGCCTGGTAATCTTCACCAATCACGCCGTAAGGTGAAATTTCTACTTTATAGTGAAAATCCTCGGTAGCATCTACGGGATTTACAATGGTGAGTGAGCCGGTGTAAGTCTGGTCTGGCGTGAGGTTAACCTGTTGACTCATCGGCATGATAGTAAAAGTGTTTTCCATGTTTCTATCTTACCAATTTTTTAGAGATTAGGCAAGTACAGTATCTTGGAGTATAATAATATTAATATGGTCTATTTAGATTATGCGGCGACTACGCCGATTTTGCCTGAAGTACGTGAAGCGATGAGGCTGGCTGAAGAACGATTTTTTGCTAACGCTTCGGCTTTGCATACGCCTGGACATTTGGCGATGAATGAGGTTGAGAGATGCCGGGAGACTTTAGCTGAGATGATTGGGGCTGAACCCAGTGAAATAATTTTTACTTCTGGTTCGACTGAAGGTAACAACACGATTATGCGGACTTTTGAGGGGTATATGATTGAAACTTCGCCGCTAGAGCACCACTCGATACTGATGGCGGCTGCGGAATACGGTGGCACGAAAACGCCCAAGCTGTACTCCTATATGTTGGCCAATAATGAAACTGGTGATATTATTGATTTGCACAAAATTACAGAGGTGGCTCAGCAACAAAGCGCGGATGAAAACTCCGAAATTTTCCTAGCCAAAGATGACTTCGGGCGAGACTTGGTGGCTGTCCGAAAGGGCGGATATATACATTCGGATTTGACTCAGGCGCTTGGCAAGATACCGATAAACGTAAATAAGTTGGGGCTCGATTACGCAACTTTTAGTGCGCACAAAATTGGGGGTCCAGTGGGGGTGGGGGCGCTGTATGTGCGAAAAGGTGTACCGTTTCGGGCTTTGCTGCTTGGTGGTAATCAAGAACAAAAACGAAGAGGCGGGACCTACAATACGGTGGGGATTTGCGGATTTAGGGCGGCACTCGAAACGATTAAAAAGCAAAATTCGACTAAAATATATAATACTAAGGTCAGAAAACTACGTGATACTTTGGCGCAACAAATTCTGGCTAGAATACCCGGAAGCTCGCTTAATACCGATTTGGGTAAGGGTAAAGCTTTACCGAATATTCTAAATGTTTCTTTTAGGGCGGCAGAAGGCGAATCTATCCAGCTATATTTAGACGCAGAAGGAGTTATTGTTTCGACGGGTTCCGCTTGTGCGGCAGGGGACACTAAGCCATCCCATGTCTTGATGGCCAAAACTGGTGATGCGGAAGTGGCTCATTCATCGATTAGGTTTTCTTTTGGGCTTGATAGTACCATGGATGATGTCAAGGCGGTAATGAAGGTGCTGCCTGGAATCGTAGAGAGATTACAAAAAATTAGTACGATTAGCTAGTGGCTTGACTGCGGTAATTAGAGATTGCGTCGGCAAGAGCTTCGTGACCCAATACTGAACAGTGGAATTTGTGCTTTGGAAGTGTGCCGAGATAATCATCGATATCCTTGGCAGTAATTTTGAGAGCTTCGTCGAGAGTTTTGCCTTTGGCGAGTTCGGACAAGGCTGAGGTAGAGGCAATGGCGGAAGCGCAACCGTAAGTTTTCCAGCGAATGTCAGCAATATGGTCATCTTCGACCTTGATGTACATTTTCATTTGGTCGCCACAGATGGGGTTGCCGACTAGGCCGGCAGCGTCGTAGTCAAATTTAGATTCGTCGCCCATTAGGAAATTGCGCGGATTCAAAAAATGATCTTTGACGATATCTGAATAAACCCAATCCTGACCTTCTTTTTCCATACCATTTATTATAACATAGTGTATAATAGATACATATGAAAATAGCGATTATTGGTGCGGGGGATTATGGGACAGCGCTCGGCGGAGTTTTGGCCGAGAAAGGTTTTGATATTGATTATTATGATAAACGGCTCGAACGTGAGAGTTTGACTGAGGTGGTGGATGGCGCGAAGTATATTTTGCTGACAGTACCGTCTCAAGCCGTGCCTCATGTTTTACCACATCTTCCTAAGGATATTCCTTTGATTGTGGCGACGAAGGGCGTGCTTTCGGCGCATACATTTTATGAATTCGAAGATTATATGGTGATTTCGGGACCTGGGTTTGCTAAAGATATCAAGGCCTGTAAACCCACTAAACTAACGGTGACTGATGGACGACTGATTGAACTATTTGAGACGGATTATTTGACTTTTGATTACACGGAGGACGAAAACGGTGTCTTAATGTGCGGAGCGTTCAAGAATGTTTACGCGATTGAGGCAGGGCTTTTGAATTTGCAGCGTGAGACGGCGGAGTGGAGTCGCTATATTGAGAAGGTTTGCTTAGAAATGAAAGCGATTTTGAAAGCCAATGATGCTTCGCCGGAAACGGTGGATTTGGTGTGCGGGGTGGGGGATTTAAAGCTTACTTGCGGTTATCCTTCACGCAACTATGAGTTTGGTGACATTCTACGTGAAAATCCGGACTATCAACCAGAGAAGACCGTTGAAGGCGTCTCGGCCCTCAAGAAGATTAAACGTGGTAATATAGTCATCCCGGAAGGACAAACGGAGATTCTAGCAAAACTAATTAAACAAAGTGACAACTGGGCATAACAAGGAGGAAAATGGGGCTAAATCAAAATCAAAAAAGAGCGGTAGAATATATCGACGGGCCACTTTTGGTGCTGGCTGGTCCTGGTACGGGCAAAACTCAACTCCTGTCAGAGAAGGTGGCTTATATTCTGAAGAATACTGATGCGGCGCCTGAGAATATTTTGTGTTTGACTTTTACGGAAACGGGCGCATCGAATATGCGTGAGCGCCTGAAAACTATCATTGGCGTAGATGCTATGAAGGTAAATATTGGCACTTATCATGCTTTTGGGACTGAGATTTTGGCTCAATATAAGAATTATAGCGAGGATTATGACCGTAAGCTTGATGCGGCGATCGATGAGGTGACTCAATTTAAGATAGTGAAAGCTATTCAGGATTCTTTACCGGGAACTGATATATTACGCGGTGATAATGTTAAAAATATCATCAGTGTAATTTCCTTTGCTAAATCAGCTGGGCTTAGTGCCGATGATTTGAAAAAGATTGCAGAAGTAAATCTTGAGGATTCGAAAGTGCTGTCGGAAGCGATTTCGCCCCTACTAGAGAATGTTGTTGCGCGTAATTTTGAAAAATCGATGGAGGGGGCGTATCGGCCGATTTTTGAGGTACTGAAGGAATATGTCGATAGCAAACCGATTTTACCAAGGGTAGAACGTTCTATTGGCGAGCTGGCACGTAGTCTGAAGGATGCGATTATCGAAGCGGAGTCTTCGGAGAAAATTACGGTGCTGACAAAGTGGCGAAATGATCATTTTGAAAAAGACGCTAAGTGGGACTACCGGTTGAAGGACCGTGTGGCTAATAAAAAACTGTTAAGTTTAGCTGTAGTAGCCGAGAAATACGATAAATATCTAGATGAAAATGGACTGTATGATTTTGACGACATGATTCAGGAGGCCGTAAAAGCATTGACTACTGATACGGGATTTCGTTTGACTTTGTCTGAGCGCTACCAATGGATTATGTTGGATGAGTTTCAGGACACTAACCCGTCACAGTTTGCGATTATTAAGGCTTTGACCGATTACGAAAAGCCAATGATTATGGCGGTAGGTGATGATGACCAGGCGATTTATGAATTTCAAGGGGCTTTATCGACCAACATGACGGATTTTCAAGAGCATTACGATGCCGAAGTTATTCCTTTAGTCGAAAACTACCGTAGTACTCAGGAAATTTTGGATTTTGCGCGGGAGATTATCAAGCAGGCGCCGGATAGATTTGCGGATAAAGAATTAATTGCACATAAGGAAGCGCCTAAAAGCTCGCAAATTTTTCGCTATGAGTTTCGGGCTTCGGATATGGAGTATGGTTTTGTAGCAAATAAAATTGCTGAGCTTATAAAATCTGGTGTGAAACAAAGTGAAATTGCGATTATCTCATATAAGCGTAAATATTTCATGCCGCTTTTGCCGTATTTGAAGTCACATCCCGAGATTAATATCGCCTATGAGAAGCAAAATGATTTGTTAGAGGATGACAAGATTCATCAGATTATTACTTTGGCGCGGCTAGTGCAAAGTCTGGCAGACGGGCAGAGCGAAAGTGGGGCAATTTTGGAGGTTTTGGGGTATCCTTGCTTCAAGTTGCCGATGCTTGAGGTAATTAAAATCGTTTCTGCGGCACGGAAGGACAGAAAATCAGTATTCGATTACTTGGCTGCTTCAGAAGTACCCGAAATTCACCAGGTGGCGGAATGGCTGGCCAATCTTGTAGCACGGTCGTTTATGGAACCACTAGAGATTATGTTAGATTATTTGATTGGTGCGACAGAGCTCGAAGGTTTTCGTTCGCCATTTTTGTCGTATGCTTCGGGGCAAGGTGAATATGCGGCGTTTTCTTTGTATGAGAATTTAGCGGCGCTCCGTGGTAAACTCCATAAGCATTTCGGAGAGAAGACTCTGAAGCTGAATGATTTGATTGCGATGGTGGATGATTATGAATCGGCCGAGATGTCGCTTAATACTTTGTCACCTTATAAAGAGTCTGCGGACGCAGTACAGGTTTTGACGGCGCATAAAGCTAAAGGGCTGGAGTTCGAATATGTCTTTATTCTCTCTACGGATAATATGGCTTGGGGCAAAGCGAAGGGAAATAATAATACTTTGAGTTTGCCGAAGAATTTGATGTTTATTCGGCATACTGGCACTACTGATGGTGAAAAGCTGAGGATTTTATATGTGGCGTTAACGCGGGCGAAGAGTGCGCTTTATATTACTAATTCTTTGGCAGATTTTAATGGAAAAAGTCCGGAACGTTTGGAATATTTACAAGAATTTGCCGATGGCGACAAGGTTATTTCGCCATTTTTGCCTACCCGAGAAGTGATTTGCTACTATGAACAAAGCGCGGATAAAATCTCCGAAAATAATCTGAAAAACTGGCTGTCGCCGTATCGCGATGCAACACCTGATATGAAGGCAATTTACCGAGAACAGATTAGCTATTATCGGATGTCGGCGACCTCTCTGACTACTTTTGTGGATATCGTGTATGCTGGGCCGGAGGAATTCTTTAAGCGCGAGATTTTGAGAGTGCCACCAGAGCCAGAGACTGAGGCGCTTGCTTTTGGTAATTTGGTTCATAAAACGTTTGAAGCAGTGACTAACGAGGGCATTTCTGACGAGGCGGCAGTTGAGTACTTCTTGACTGAATTAGATAAAAGAGAACTAGAAAGTGACGTTGTCAGGAGATTACGTGAAAAAGGACCAGCCGACCTCGCAGTATCCTTGAAGAAGTTTGGTGATATCTTAAGGAGCGGTAAAGCAGAAGTGAATCTCGGTCCAGAAAAAATCGTCGTAGCTGGTGTGCCGGTGACGGGTAAAATTGATCATATCGTGATTGATGAGAAAGCTAAAACGATTGAAATTTACGATTTCAAAACGGCAGGTTATCACAAAGAGAAATGGCAATCGCACGCTACATTGTACAAATATATGCTACAATTGCTATTCTATAAACTATTACTGAACAATTCGCCGACTTATCGAAAATATAAGGTTGCCCGTGCGCATATATTGTTTGTAGTGCCAGATAAAGATGGCGAGGTTTACGATAAGCCGTATGATTTTGACGGCGAAGATGAAGCAAAATTGGTTCAGTTGATGAAGAGTGTATATAATATGGTGAGTACTCTTGAATTTATGGATGATGCCGAGGTGTTTGTGCCGGCAAATCGCGATTTGAAGTTGGCTGATATTAAGAACTTCATTGAGCTTTTGCTTGCGAAAATGAGTGAATAGTGATAAACTTGCGTTGTAGAAATCTGGATTTCTAGTAGTTTATAGAAAGGTGGTGGTAACGATGAGAAGATTGCGCAATCACAAATGTTGTCGTAAACATGTTCACAGTGTTACATGGACTTGTACTCGATGTGGAGCAGTGTTTTTGACAGAGGCCCAGTGGGCCGTGCACTATTTGAACTGCGGTTCATGATCTTAACTCATAATATCCTATAAAGTTCTACCCCGAAAAGGCAAGCAAACGCTTGCCTTTTTCATGTATCTGTGGTAAAATGTTATCTATTATGGCAAAGAAGAATAATACTAAGCGTAAATTAGTAGGGCTAGTTTCAGAGGAATCTGGTGTTCGTGCTTATTATACTAAGAAAAACACCATGAATACTCCTGACAAGCTTTCTCTGAAGAAATACGATCCAGTGCTCCGTAAGCATGTGCTTTTCGTTGAAACGAAAAAGAATCTTGGTCGTAATGAAGTCAAAGAGAAAAAGCGTTAAAATAACCCTTCGCGGGGTTATTTTTTTATGTCTTATTCTTGGGTGATACGGTATTCGAGATCGCGAAGGACGTTTTCGAAATACATAAAGGCTTCATAGGGGCTAGCGTAGGCAGAGAAATAGGCGTGAACATCGCCATCATGCCAGTATTTAGTACACATAGCGTATGGATGGTCGGAAGTGGTGAGATAGCGCCAGTCGCGGATGAGTTTTTCGTCTTTGGTGGCGAGAACGCTATCGCGCATGGCATATAAATCTTTAGTGGCAGATTCCTGCATAGCATTAGATGCCCAGGCTGAGAGGTCACGCTCAGTATCGGCCCAAGTGACGGTTTCGGGCATAGAGATTTCGCCAACTGGTTGTGAAATATCGCAAGCTTCGGATGCGGTGACGAAACGATTCTCGTATTGACTGAGCCATTCTGGGATGAACGTGTCCATGAAATCGAAAATACCGGTGTCTTTCCATTGATGCTCGCCAAAAGTCTCAAAATCCATGAATAAATTGACGAGATTGCCACGGAGGCATTCCATATTAAGCCAGTCTTAATACTTCGGTACGGTGAGTGGCCATTCACTCCAGCCGCGGTTAGAGAATCGGAAGGCGATATCGTCTGAAAGATGATAATTCTTGAGAAGAAGCTTGAGGTTTTGGCAGCCAGCAGGACGATAGACATAGTTCGGAGTGCGCCAACCGAGAATCTTATCCCATCCTTCGGCTAGGATGCCTTTGTAACCCTTGGCGTCGGCCCACTGAGCCAATGAATCATTATAAGCGAGCTCGGTGTTGCGGAAGATTTGAGGTTTGACACCAAATAA
>JAUMXR010000004.1:30973-48651 GCA_030528995.1 Candidatus Saccharimonadota bacterium
TAGATTAACTTGGTCATTAAATTCGTCAAGATTGTAGAAATAAGCGAGAGAATGATAATAGGTCTCGCCGACGATTTCGGCTTGGCCGCGATCGACCATACGTTTGATCTGGGCAATTAGTTCGGGGTGCCATTTTTCGGCTTGATCAAGCCAGGTGCCAGTGATACTGAAAGAAACTTTGAAGCTGGGGTATTTTTCCATGTTTTTTTCGAGCAAATCTAGCATGGGACGATAGCTTTTGTTGGTGACTTTTTCGAAAATGCGTTCGTTGGATTGACGACCATCATAGGCGCCGTTGTAATAATTAGAATCGTTGGCGACATCAAAAATGGAGTATTCGCGATAGCGGACCGGCTGATGGATATGCAAATAGAGGCAAATTGCTCGCACTTTAATTAATCCCCTTATGTTTTACAGTATTATTATATATCTTCATGCATTTTTTGGCAACTTGCTGCCATGAAATTTTGCGGTATTCTTGTTTGACATTTTGTTGCAGGGTGTTGCGAAGCGCAGGGGCTTTGGCGATGGCAATAATCTCGTCGGCGAGTTTTTGTTCGTCCCAAAAATCGTATTTGAGAGCGGACCAGATAATCTCGGAGACGCCGGATTGTTTGGTAAGGATTAGACAATCACCGTGATGGGCGGCTTCGAGGGCAGTCAAGCCAAAAGGCTCGGAAATGGAGCTCATAACAAAAATATCGGAAATCGAATAAATGTCCCGTAAGCGTTTGCCGCGTACGAAGCCAGTGAAAACGACATTCCTTGCGATACCTAGGTCGGCAGCAAGACTAATGAGGTCATTTCTTTCTTCGCCATCACCGGCAAATATAAATAGCGTCTTAGGGTGTTTTCGGATAACCATAGCAGCGGCACGCATTAAGTGCCAGAGACCTTTTTGAACGGTGAAACGGCCGACCGTGGAAACGATGGTCCAGCCTTGCTGTTTGAGCTTTTCGACATAGGCATAGGGTTCTTTACTAAAATGATATTCTTTGGTGTCATAATCTTGGTCGAGGGAATTATAAACGACGTCGATTTTGTTGAGAGGAATGCGATATTTCTCATGAATGATGCGCTTAGTGGCTTCGGAAACAGCGATGATTTTGTCGGCTAACATCAGGCCTTCGTATTCGATTTCATGAATGATGGGATTGCCCGAATGCATACCAGCGCGATCGAATTCGGTAGCATGAACGTGTGCCACGAAGGGTAACCCGTAGTTTTTCTTAGCTAGAATGCCGGCTTCGTAGGTTAGCCAGTCGTGGGCGTGGACGACATCGGGTTTAAATTCCATGAGGTATTTGTTGACGAATTCGCAATAGGTTTTCTGGACGTCGCGAATGGAGACCATCGAAGTGGCATTTTTGTCGGGAATGATTTTTTCGAGGATTTGAAGTGATTCATATGAACCGCCGCCATAACGATAAATTGGGTCAAGATGGGTGGCGGAAAGCACGTTCATGAAGTCGATATTTTCGTGCTTTGCTTCATACGGTACTACAAAATCGATGTTGACGCCTTCCTCAGCCAAAGCACGTGCCATATTGAGACACGCTACACCCAGGCCTCCACTGTTGTGAGGCGGTAATTCCCAACCTAACATAAGTATTTTCATCATATATTATTTTAGCACAATTTTGCTGGTTTTGGTAAAAAAATATGATAAAATATAAGTAGGCACATTTAGGGGTGTAGCTCAGTTGGTAGAGCAGCGGTCTCCAAAACCGCGTGTCGTGAGTTCAAGTCTTGCCACCCCTGCCATTTTTTAAGCGCTAGGCGAGCTGATACAGCGAATAGCCCACCCGAGGTACTTGTTGCCGCCGTCGTTCGCCCCCGGGCTGACGCCCGTGCTGCCGAAGTGCAGGCTGAAAGCGCGGCCAGACGAATTCGCCGTAGACGACCAATAGTTCCCGTCCGAGCCACGATCGTAAAGCGAGGCACCATACACGATGCCGGAATGGAGAAAGTTATTGGGCCAGGTACGAATAATGGCATCTACTGGACTAGCTTCAGCAGAGCCTGTGTAATACGGATAAGTTTGGCTGGCATAGTTGGATGGATTAATGCCTCCATTTAATGCATCTACTACGAGGTTCCAGAAATCATTGTCGTCATTAGATTCTATCCTAGTTTTGTTACCACCTTGTGGAAGTTTCCAACCGGCCGGGCAAAGGTCACCAGCAGTACTGTTGTTGTTGGTGCTGAAACCATAGGTGCCTCTACCAGCAGTGGCAGAGTACCAGTTGTAGTAATTGCCATAGGAATAGAGGTTAGCACTAGTAGACATATTATGATTAGCAGTATAGGTTACACGGTTGGCGGTGTTGTCGGTTCTGAGACGAGATTGATCGTCGCAGGCAGCAGAATTGGTGGTGCACCAACCATCTGGAGCGGTATCTGCATTGTAAGCTGCGCTAGAAGTGTTGGAGAGAGTGTTGTAAGTCTGCGTATCGGTATAGTTGTGTTTCATTGTTACATCAGTGCTGTCATTTAATGGGTTATTGGTATTAGCAAGGGTTAGCGTAGTAGCTACAGTGTTATTGCCTTCTTGATGGGTATCTGCTAGTCTTAAGTTTTCAATCATCCAGCATTTACTATCTGCGAGTTTAGCGATAGCGTAGGTTTGGTTGTCGCGTGTATCGGTGAGGGCGGAGACACTATTTAGGGTTCTGGTGCCGCTGGTAGAGGCTGCCGTGAGACCGTTACAAACCGTGGCGGTCTTACTGGCGTCTTGGAGATTACCGGCAGACTTTACCCAGACAGCATAGAGGGATAAGCCATTATTGGGACTGGTGTATTGTCCAGCCGTGAAAGTGATATCTTCATTGGGACCATAGAAATGAGCGTTGGCGTTAGTGGTATAGTCATAAGCATCAGACCAACCGGCGAAGCCGTATCCTTCACGACTGAAATTGGAGGCGTAGAGCTTGGCGGTAGTAGCATAGGCGGAGATGGATTGACAGCCCATTGTGCCTACGGCGCTAGAAGCATTGGCAAAGTAATTGATACAACCTGAATTGGCAGTCTGAGGTTGGACTGGCGACTCGGTGGCCGGGTGGACGAGGGTGAATTTGACTTTACCAACATAGTCGCCAGGAGCTTGGGTAGAAGCCACATAGGCACCATAGGTAAGGCTAATGGAAGAACCAGTAGTATAATCTGTCATGGAATCTCTATGAGCTACTTTAGTATAAGTAGATGGGATAGCAGAATAAGAACCAAAGCCTCCGTCTATGGTGGTAGCGTAAGTGCCGGTGGTGACTTGGCTTAGACTCATGTTCCAGTTAGAAGCGGATGAACCGGTACCCGCATTGATTTCATTGGTGCCATTTAGCATTTTATTATTGCCATACTCATCATTAGAAAAACCTACCGCATAGATAGCGTAACCACCAGCATCATTACATATAGTATTTAGGGTAGTAGAACCAATATCGGTCCTAGTAGAACCGGCTGGGACTTCAGCAGTGTGAGTAGTGTTTATGGTAGCAGTCATGGTACAAGCGGAACCGACGGTGACAGTGGCGTTGGCAGAAGTGGAGTCAGCGGAAGTGTTAGAAGATAGCAATACCGCCATACTGGCTAAAACTGTGCCAACCATTACGCTCAAAATAATAGTTGATATTTTGTCATAAGAACTCATGTATTTAACCATAATAATTATTATTATAATTCATCGTTTTAATTTTGGGAAGAGGAATGTTATAATATATACAAATGGTCGAACGTAAAATGGCTGACAAAAAGCCAAAGCCCAAATCTAAACAGCGAATCCGATGGAGTAGATTAGTTTTATTTATTTTGGTTGGGATAATTTGGCTTACGAATGCGATAATTTTCGCCAATAGTTCCTTCCTGAATAGTGAAGCCTACATTAAAGCTAACATACCTGGTACTCCTCCTGACGAAACGCCACCTGTGATTACACTAAAAGGTGAAGAAACGATGTCGATTGCTGTCGGTACGGTGTTTTCTGACCCTGGGGCCGAGGCTAACGACGCGCGCTCTGAGGCTACTCTGACGTCTGAAGGTGAAGTGGATGGTAATACAGTTGGGGAATACACGATTACTTATACCGCAAAAGATGAGCACAACAACACTGCGACCGCTACACGCACTGTTAAAGTGATAGAGCCGACTGGCGTTATTTACCTGACTTTTGACGATGGTCCTGGTGACCATACCGCGCGTTTACTTGATGTGCTGGCAAAATATAATGTCAAGGCTACTTTTTTCGTAACTGGTGCGGGTTCGGACGATATGATTAAGCGCGAATATGACGAAGGGCATAGTTTGGCTTTACATACTTTTTCGCACGATTATAGCTACGTTTATTCTAGTGTCGACAATTTCTTTGCCGATCTTTACCGCGTACAAGAGCGAGTCAAGAATATCACGGGGTATACTTCAATGCTAATGCGTTTCCCGGGTGGAAGTTCCAATACAGTCAGTACACGCTATGACGGTGGTTCGCGCATTATGAGCCGCTTGGTTAATGAGGTCGAATCACGTGGGTTTACTTATTTTGATTGGAATATCACTTCGGGGGATGCTGGTGGGATTTATACAGCAGATGGGATTTACGAACGGGTGACGGGGTCGCTAAAGCCTGGCGGCAGTTCGGTGGTATTACAACATGATATTAAAGGATTTTCGGTGGACGCGGTGGAACGCATTATCTTGTTCGGTAAAGAAAACGGTTATATTTTTGCGAAACTGGATAATACTTCGTTTACGGCGCATCACGGTGTAAATAATTAAGTTGATTTTTTGGTAAGTTTTGTGATAAAATAATACCAATATGGAAGGTAATAAGAATAAAACTAAACCGCGAGCGCTTTTGGTATTCGGTGCGCCATGCAGTGGGAAAACGACTTTCGCGGAAAAATTTTCACAAAAGTTCGGTTTGGCATATTATGATTTACGTCAACTGGAAGATGAGTATGGATTCTCACGCGACGGTGTGTTTGTCGTGTTAGAACAGGTGTTGAAGACTAAGCAAACCATCATCATTGAAGGAAATTTAGACACCGAGCGCGACCGTGCTGAGATTCGTAACTTGTTGCGTAGCCATGGTTATGTACCGGCTTTAATTTGGGTGCAGACTGATATGGCAACGCTTAGAATGCGACTTAAATCACACTATCGCAGCGTCGCTAAAGCGAAGAAAGCTTATGACGAGGCGGTTTCCACAATGGAAGCGCCGACAGATATCGAGAAGCCTATTATTCTTTCGGGTAAACATACATTTGAAACTCAGACCAAGCATGTGATTAAGGGTCTGGCTGAGCTTGACGAAGCTAAATAATAGAAAACATATCGTGATTATAGAAGATAAAGATTTTGGTGAAGTTATTGTGCGCAAAAACGCCTGGGCTCGAGGTGTTAAATTTTCGATTTCGACTTCTGGGCGGTTACAAATGAGTGTGCCAAAATACACTTCCGACTTTTTAGCTAAAAGGTTTTTGAATTCAAACCGTAAAATGATAAAAGAAAAACTACCTATAAAGAATCCGGGCGAACAGCGAGCCAGAGATTACCAGAAAAAACAGCTAATGAAGAAGGCGCGTGAGTATCTCCCTTACCGACTTGAATACTATGCGAAGCTTTATGGTTATTCTTATGATAAATGTCGTTTATCTCACGCCAATACGAGGTGGGGGTCTTGTTCTTCGAACCGTACCATTTCTTTAAACATTGGTCTTATGAAAGTGCCTGAAGTTTTGCGAGATTACGTGATTTTGCATGAACTTGCACACCTTAATCATATGGATCATTCCAGGGCTTTCTGGGCGGAAGTGGGCTCGCATGACAAAAATTACAAAATTCATGAAAAAAAGTTAAAAAAATTCTCGCCCGGTTTATAATTCTTGTGCTATAATAATAGCAAGGAGGAGAGTGTGAAGTTAAAACACAGGTGGGACCCTAAAGTTGTTTTCACAGTTTTGTATTTTGTATGCTTTGTGGCGTATTTAGTCGTCAATCTACGAACTGTGGAAGCTAAAGCTTATGATGTGGCGACCAATCTAATTATTCCGAGTATCGGACTTTCTGCTGATGTTACGGAACTAACGTTGGTGGACGGGGAACTTGAGACTCCGGATACTATTGTAGGGAGTTTTCGCCGAGCCGATAATAAAACGCTCTTAATTGGTCACTCTAGCACGGTTTTTCAAGAATTAAATAAAGTCGAAATTGGTGACAAAATTTTCTATGACGGTACTATATATTATATAGTAAGCGCAGAGACTTTGGAGAAGGCCGCTGTGGATATGGGTGGAATTTTAGCCAAGGCTTCTCGACAAACAATTGTGGTGATGACTTGCGCTGGTCAAGATTTAGGTGGTGGTGACGCCACTCATCGTTTAATCGTGACTGCTATCAGAAAATAATTTAAGAAAGTTTTTTCAATCTTACGGCAAAACCACCGCCCGGTGCCATGTAGAGATCTAGGGTCTCATTGCGGCTGACGCGTTTGGTTTGTTTATTGATGGCAAATTGTTCGTCACGATAGTGAGCATGGTCGGCATCGGAATAGATAGATGCTTCGTAAACACCTGTGCTAAGAAAGTCTAAGCTAATATGCATTCTGCGCCCGTTTTCGTCTGTAACCCCACCCACATACCAATCATCAGAATTGCGGTCTTTTCGTGCTACGACATAATATTCACCAATTTCGCCAGCTAGTGGAACGGTCTTTTCGAAATTAGTTGGTACTTCGCGAATGAAATTAAATTCTTCAGGAAACCTTTCTTCGTAAATGTATGGGCGGTCAGCTGCCATTTGCATGCCAGAATAAATAGTTACGAAATAAGCCAATTGTCGCGCCAATGTGGTAGCCATTCGTTTAACGCTGTTAGCCAAATCAAATATGCCGCTAGTGTAGTCCATACCGCCGGCGAGCAAACGCGTGTATGGTAAGTAGCAAGCGTGTGATGGGCTCAGAGCGCCGCCTTCGTATTCTTGGCCGCGTGCTCCTTCGCGACTTAGGAGATTCGGCCAAGTACGTTCGATGCCGGTACCTTTGATTGGTTCGTGAATGCCCAGCATGATATGTTTCTTGGCGGCGAGTTCAACGGTTTTTTGGTAATGATTAACGCCAAGCTGAGAATGATGAAACTCACGTCGCCCGTTTATTAGCATCATCGAGCCGGCGTAGCCAGTTTTAATATAATGAATATTATTCACGGCATAATAATTATAGGCTTCCTCGAGTTGCCTTTCGTAGTTATCGATAAAGCCAACGGTTTCGTGATGGCCGACAATTTCGACATTGTGTTGGCGGGCGTAACGGGCGACTCTTTCTAGATCAAAATCGCTGGTGGCAACCGTAAATTTATTATGAATGCCATTTTCCAACCAATCTCCCTCCCAGCCTTCGTTCCAGCCCTCAATGAGCAGCCCGGAAATACCAAGTCGTACAGCGGCATCGATGTATTCGATGGCATGCTCGGTTGTAGCGCCATGACGTTCTCCTGGCGCCCAGGTCCATTCGCCCACATACATTGCCCACCAGATGCCAATAAATTTGAGGGTTTCTACCCAATCGAAATTTTGCGTCGGGGCGTCATTTAGCGCAAACATGGTGCGATTGGTCGTGAGCTCGGTGGCGGAATCAGCAAGCATGATTAGCCGCCAAGGTGTTTGAAAAGGAAGACTGCAATGCGCTTTGGTGCCATCGGATAGTGGCGTGATGTCGGTTTTTAGGGCATTATTTTCATCTAGCTTGATTGTCATTGAGCCGTAATTGTAAAGGGCGGCTTCGTGGATAGCGAGGTAAAAACCGTTGGGCGTACGAATGGTAAGCGGTGTATGAACTGAATGAGACAAGTCATGGACGAAGTTTTTTTCATAGTTATATTCATAACGATCGGGTTGGTAAGCAGGAATTTTCCAGGCGGTGCTATTTAAGTCTATGTTGAATTCCGTGAGCTCGTCTTGAATGGATATTTGCCTGAATTTGGGTTGAGGCGGAATTTCATAGCGAAAAGCAACCGCATTGTCAAACACGCGGACGCGGAAAGTAAAGATGCGTTTTGGATCTTTATCCTCGGTAAGATAAAAGGCTGTTTCGTTGTAATTGTTCGGGATAAAACGGTCTTCGCCCCATTGAAGCTCGATGGTTTCGGCATGTTTTTTCTTTTGTTCACGAATAAGTTTGAGATTATCGCGTAAGGGTTCTTCGCCGGCAATCAAAAAACCCAATCTCGATGACTTGATGACGGTTTTATCATTTTTGGTGACACTATAATATATATGTCGAGATTTTAACGAAAAATGATATTTAATACGGCCATTCGGCGACAAAATATCTCGTTCGATTTCATTTTTACCAAAAAGATTTGCCCACTTGAACATAGCACCATTATAGCACTTTTGCCTATTTTCGTGTATAATAATAGTATGAAATTGCGAGAACATCGTGGGAGAAAAGTCTTAGCGGGAGTTGGGATTTTTGTGGTTGTTGCGGTGCTGGCTTTTTTTGGAATTCAGTTTTTTACGAAAACTGGGATATTTAGAATACCTGGTGTGGTTTATTATGATGAAAGTTTAAGCGAAACAGAGCTAGAGCAGCTTCATGGTATTTTTACTGAAGAAGTTGACTTGGACAAGGATGTCTATATTTCGGCAACGAATTATTTTGAGAAACCTAGTGTCACGAGCGGAGAATTTCTAGTGAAAGTTTCCGTTCCAGTGACAGATTTTTATAGTCTTGATACAAGTATTGTGGCATCGGAGCCGGATTTATTGTTTGCCGATGCTTATCAATCTGATGTGGCTTTCACAATGATTGATATCAATGATTTAAACTTTTCGCGTAGGTTGTTGGCGATTAATGATCACTATTATCTAGATGAGTTCGATAAAGGTGCAGTCTTCCGGGTGTTGAAATTCGAGTCCGAAAAATACGATGAAGAAATCGCGCCTTTGATTGGCGATAGTTTTGTGCAGGTTTTTCCGGAGAAAGAATCTGTACTGACCTTTGCGCAAACTGGCGTGACGGCACTAAGTCGCGGTATGAACCGTAAACTATATAGTGTAGGAGATGCGAATTATTTTGCAGAGGGAATTGGGCCGTTTTTGTCTGGATTTGATTTGACGCATACTTCAAACGAATCTTCATTTACGGATTATGCTACGAGCGATAACATTTGTTCCGACCCAAGATTTATGGATACTTTGAAGGCAATTGGATTAGATATTGTTGAGCTGACCGGTAATCACAATGTGGATTGCGGAGCGACTTCAGCACTAGAGACAATTGACACCTATACAGAAAATGGAATATTGATGGTGGGTGGTGGAAAAAATGCCGATGAGGCCGCTAAGCCATTACAGCTCGACAAGAAGGGTTCAGATATAACCTTCTTAGCTTATAACCTTTCTACTGGTGGAGCCACACACGGTTCTGGTCCAGGCGCCAACCAATACTATGAAGAAAATGCCATAGCAGAGATTAATGCTGCGAAGCAACGCGGTGATTTTGTGATTGTAGATATTCAATATTATGAATGTAATGCCTATGCTTCGACCTACGAAGATCCTATTTGCGATTATCCGCAAAATGTACCTGGGGATGAGATTGGTTTCTTCCGACACTTGATTGACCTTGGGGCTGACATGGTGGTGGGCACGAGTGCACATCAACCTCAAACGTTTGAATTGTATGGTGACGGCGTCATATATTATGGCTTGGGCAATTTATTCTTCGACCAATCGTGGTGGCCTGGCACCACACGTAGTTTAGTCCTGGCGCATTATTTCTACAAAGACAAACTATTACAAACCAAAATCGTACCGACAGTTTATGACGGTGCTCTACAAACTAAACTAATGGACGAGGAGACGAAGAAGTGGTTTCTTTCAAGGCTGATAAGCGCAAGACCATAAGCCATAATATTGACTGGTTATTTGTTATTCTTTTCTTGATATTTGTAATTTCTGTTACTTTAGTAATATGTGTTTTATGTTTTGACAAAAAGGTTGCGCCTGCTGTCGACAATCCAGACGCTCCTGAGGTTATTGAAGAGGAGGTAGTTGAAGACGTGGAGGTGGAGCCGGTCTTACCAGAAAGAATTGTTTTTCAAGGTTTAGTAGATGAATGGGTTGACGGCGTCAGTGGTAATCGTAGTGTTCTAATTTATGATCTGGAGCGCGATGAGGTGGTTGGCTCATATAATCCGGATGAGAGTTATAATACCGCTTCGTTATATAAGCTATTTGTAGTGTATGAGGGTTACCGTAAATTACAGGCTAGGGAATGGCTGAGTGATGACGTGGCCGGTCGGACTGGGCACACGATAATCGAATGTTTGGACCTCGCGATTCGCGAATCTCATTCGGAATGCGCTGAAACATTATGGTCGATGATGGGGAGGGAATATCTAGGCGATGTGATAGTTAACAATTATGGCATAGTTAATTCCAATATAGGTGGCTTAACATCTAATCCTCGAGATATAACTAAAATGTTGCAGATTTTTTATGAACATTCTGATATTATAGACGAATCCCTGTTAGCGAGAATGAAAGATTCTTTCCTTATCCAACCAACTACTATTTATAATTGGCGACAAGGTCTGCCGAGTGGATTCTCACGTGCGAATGTTTATAATAAAGTAGGTTGGGATTTTAACCCTGACGGGAATTATTGGAACATCTATCATGATGCGGCTATTGTGGAGTTTCCGGAAAGTAACCGACATTTTATCATTGTTATAATGACCAATAGAGTACCGTTCCAGAGAATCCGAGATTTTGGCTCAAAATTTGAGGCTCAATTCTATGGCGAGTAGTTTGAGGTTATTTTAAGTTTTGGAGTTTAAAATAAAGGCATGGAAGAAAAAGTATTTGACCGAATCGAGAAAAAGTATCTACTCACCCAGCTTCAAAAACAGGCGCTGTTGAAGCCAATTCGCCATCATATGAAGCGTGACAAATATTACAAGTCTGGTGTATTTAATGTATATTTCGATAATGATAACTATGATTTAATTATTCAGTCTATCGATAGGCCGGTTTTCAAGGAGAAACTACGTGCACGTTCTTATGAAGGATATGACAGAGTTTTTCTAGAAATTAAAACCAAGCTGAAGCAAGACGAATACAATGTCGGCTACAAGCGCCGAGTAATGATAACGCGTAGCGATTATGATGAATTGGTGAATGGGAATGCGACCGTGACAGAACTAGCTGGGCGTGCTGTCGAAAAATCATCTGATTTACAAATTGCCAAAGAAGTTGATTATCTAATCGAACACTTCAACTTGAAACCCAAAATTCTTGTTTTATATAACCGCGAAAGCTACAAAAATGCTGATGGACTCCGTATTACTTTTGACGAAGATTTATCTTATCGGACCGAAAACATTGGTTTTAACAGGACGAAGCGTGATAAAATGTATTTTAAGGATACTCCAAATATTATTATGGAGATAAAAGCACATGGAGTGATGCCGCTTTGGCTAGTCAAAAAGATGTCAGAGCTACATGTTTACCCCCATCAATTTAGTAAAGTTGGTAAAATATATGGATTAATAAGAAAGGAGCAAAATGTTTAATAGTATATTTGACACAAGTACAGCTGGGCTCGAGATACCGAGCGCCCTAATTGCGGCTTTAGTGGCGTTGGCGCTAGGCATGGTGTTGGCATTTACGCACGCCAAGACTACTCAAACCACCAAAGGAATGATGGTGACACTGGCGGTACTGCCGGTTCTGGTAATGGCCGTAATGATTATGATAAATGGCAATCTCGGAACTTCGATAGCGATTTTGGGTGCGTTTTCCTTAATTCGTTTTCGTTCAATTGCGGGTCGCGCGAAAGATTTGCTAGCTGTTTTCGCCGCGATGATGATTGGTTTAGCTTGTGGAATGGGGCACGTCTTATTCGGTGCTGTCGTAATGGCAATTTATGTAGTAGCCGTGGTCTTATTCTCTTATACCAGAATATTGGAACCAGATAGGCATGAAAGAGTCTTGAAGATCGTTATTCCGGAAGATTTGGACTACGAAGAAGTATTTAACGATATTTTCAAGAAATACACTTCACGCGCTCATCTCGTGAGAATGAAAACCATGAATATGGGTTCTTTGTACAAGCTAACTTATGATGTTAAGATTAAAAATGGCGTAAAAGAAAAAGATTTTCTGGATGAAATCCGTGTGAAGAATTGTAATTTAAAAGTCTTATTGTCTGAACCGTGCTGCGAGGAGGAAATATAATGGCGAATCAGCAGCCAAGTGGGCAGGGCCGCAATGCAAACAATAATTCCGGAGCTAGGAACAAACGTTTTAGTTTCGACCCTAAATGGTTGATTTATTTCGTAATTATTTTGTCCGTGATAATAACTACCATTTGTCTTAATGTCAATCGCAATAACGACTCTGTTTCCAAGATTACTGGCACAATTGACGCCGACAATGGCGATACGAAGATTAATTGGGAACGTTTTCCGACTAACGAAATCGAGCTCACGGAGTCGCTGAATATTACAACTTCTGGGACATACCATTTGACTGGCGCAATTGAGGGCGGATTAATATCAATCAACGCTGGAGTCGAAGGTGTGGTGCGTCTGATACTCGATAATGTCAGTATAACAAATTCTGATGGTCCTGCGATTTATTGCCAGAATGGTGACGATTTGGTGATTGAGACCGTTGGGAGCACTTACTTAGAGGATGGAGACAGTTATTCCACGGATTACGACGAAGACGTCACCGGGGCGATTTATTCAAAGGCTGATTTGACTTTTCAAGGAGAAGGGCGGCTGATTATTCGCGGACAATATCAGGATGCCATCGTGGGGAAAGATGATGTCAAGTTTAATTCTGGCGAATATGATATTACAGCGACAGACGATGGGATTAGAGGTAAGGATTCGGTCTACGTAGTCAATGGTGACATCACAATTGAGGCTGGCGCTGATGGGATCAAGTCAACCAATGAGACCGACGCCGGCAAGGGCTTCGTGATGATTGAGGGTGGCAACTTTAATATTACGGCTGGTGCTAAAGGGATTAAAGCTACAAAGAGCCTTTTGTTCTATAATGGGAACTTTATGCTAAATACTTACGATGACGCTATACACTCTAATAGTTACGTTGGGATAATGGGTGGTATATATAATATCAGTTCAGGTGATGATGGTATTCATGCTGATAGGGAATTAATTATTAATGATGGCGAGATTACTATTGCGCGCTCTTATGAAGGTGTTGAGGCGCAAGCTATAACCATCAATGGTGGAAATATTAGTATCACGAGTTCCGATGACGGGATGAACGCTGGTGGCGGAGCGGACGCGTCGGCCAATAATCGGCCTGGTGCTGGAATGTTTGATGCTGATGAAAACTGTGTGCTTTTGATTGCTGGTGGTAAAGTTTACGTGAATGCTTCTGGTGACGGAATTGATAGTAATGGATGGCTGTATTTCAATGGCGGAGAGGTGATTGTTGATGGGCCCACCAACAACGGTAATGGTGCACTTGATGCCGGAATGGGGATTGCGATGAATGGTGGCTCCGTGATAGCAGTTGGTTCTAGCGGTATGGCTGAAACTTTGGGTCTGAATTCTTCTGTTTATAATGTGAGTGTTTATCTAGACAGTGCGATGGAGCCGAATACCGAAATTGAAATCAAAGATGCCGCTGGTGATACTATATTGGGGCATACCGCACAAAAGAGTTTTAACCACATTGCCGTGGGTTCAGAAGCGTTTAAGCTAGGAAATACTTACACGATTTATTTGAATGGTGAAGAATACAATAGCTTTACCATTACAAATACCGTGACTACGGTCGGTAATAGCAACATGAATCAGCAAATGACGCCTGGAAACAACCAGGATGGCAACCAGCAAATGATGCCTGGTCGAAATGGCACAAACCGGCGTTAAGCATTTTCTTTTAAAACAAAATTGTAGTATAATATTTATATATGCTAGAAATGCGGGGTGTGAGCAAGGTCTATGAGACCGGTGGGATTAGGCGTGTTGTTCTGAATAAAGTAACGATTAATTTTCGTGAGTCGGAATTCGCTGCTATCTTAGGTCCATCCGGTTCTGGTAAGACGACTTTACTCAATATTATCGGCGGATTGGATAAATATTCTTCTGGTGATTTGACTATTAATGAGAAAACGACTAAGAAATTTCGCGACAAGGATTGGGATGCCTACCGTAACCATAGAATTGGTTTTGTGTTTCAGTCTTATAACCTGATTCCGCATCAGTCAGTATTACAAAATGTGCGCCTAGCTTTGACTTTGTCAGGTATTTCAAAACGCGAATCTGTGAGACGAGCGAAGAAAGCCTTAAAAGAAGTTGGGCTCGAAGAACACATCAATAAGTTACCGGCACAACTGTCTGGTGGACAAATGCAAAGAGTGGCGATCGCTCGCGCGTTAGTGAATGACCCAGATATTCTACTGGCCGACGAGCCAACTGGTGCGCTTGATTCGGAAACTTCAGTTCAAGTGATGGATTTACTCAAAAAGATTGCAGCAAATAAGCTGGTAATTATGGTGACGCATAACCCAGATCTCGCTAAGGAATATGCGACGAGGATTATTAAATTGAAAGACGGCAAAATTGTCGCCGATTCTAATCCATACGACGGTAAGATTAAAACTGATTTAAGTTTAATTGAATCTGAGAAAAAGTCTAAGAAGACCAAGATGTCGTTCTTGACTGCTTTTGGGCTGTCGATGCGCAATTTGCTGACGAAGAAGGCGCGTACGATTCTGGTGGCAATTGCTGGGTCAATTGGGATTATTGGGATTGCTTTGATTAGCGCGGTTTCGACCGGTTTTCAGAACTATATAGATAAGATTGAAGAGGATACTTTGACATCTTACCCTTTACGGTTGCAAAAGGAAACGGCTGATTTAACTGGCATTTTACTAAGCCTAACGGGTGAGTCTACTAATGGCACAGAGGAAGGCAAATTAAAAGAGAACCAGATTTTAACCTCTACGCTTGGCACAGTTTCAAATAATGATTTACCGAGTTTTGCTAGCTATTTAGAATCACATAAGGACGAAGTAAAAGATGATGTGCGCTTAGTGGAATATGAATTTAATGTCGATCCGGTGATTTATACGAAGGATGCGGTCGGCGAGATAGCCAAGATGAATCCGAGCAATATGTTCTCGTCGCTGGTGGGAGAAACGTCGCTACTCCGTAATTATTCGACAATGACTTCGGTGTTTAGACAATTTGACCCCGAAAATTTACGAAACAATACCGAAATATTAGCGGGACGTTATCCAGAGAAATATAACGAGTTAATGGTGGTTCTTAATAATCGCAACCAGATTTCGGAGCTTTTGACTTATTCACTTGGTTTCCATGATTCGCAAGAGCTCAATAAGATTATTACCAAAATTATGAGTGGTGAAAGGGTTGACGTGAAGAATGAACCGCTCGAGTTAGATTATCAAGATTTGATGGATGTGGATTTAAGATTGATGCCGGCGACCGACCTTTATAAGTTTAACGCTAAATATGATGTGTATGAAGATATGACTGGCGATAAAGATTATATGGGTACTATATATAATAGTGCCGAAAAGTTACACATTGTCGGCGTCGCAGTGGTCAATTCCGACATGATGGCAAGCGGCAGTGGAGTGGCATATTTACCATCGCTCATCTCACACATCATTGAAAATGCCGGTAAGTCCGAGATTGTCAAGAAGCAGCTCGCCAATCCAGAAGTGGATGTATTTTCGAATACTAAATTTGGTGAGGAAGGGAATGATTTTAACTTCGAATTCTCGGATTTAGTTTCAGTGGATGAAGCGAAATTAGCTCAGGCTTTTGGCATAAATATTGACCAAAATGCCGTGACCGCGAAGACTTCCGAGTATATTCAATCGATTTCTAACGATATTACTGCGGATATTTCACCCGTAAAAACTGAATTAACTGAGCGGTTTAAGATTTTATCGGACAAACTCAAACTCTCCATCGCTGGGCTGGATGGCAAGGGTACTTTTATGAAGGCTGAAATAGACGCGAAAGTAGATGAGTTTATAGCTAGCGAAGTTTTTTCGGATTTGGAGGCAAAATATCTTATACCCGCCGACAATTTTAGGACTACTTTTAGTGGGCTGCTTAAAGGTTTACTGACCGCGTATGTGACTGCTTTCGATGCTGCTATGCAAAAACAGGGCATACCTTACGATGTAGAGACAATGCCAATCCCTATTGTTGACTTAATTTTCAACCCTGTAGTGGAACAATACCTGCAAGCTGTGCCGGTTGACTCGGCTCTGGATTCTTTTGCGATTGCTATCACGGAGATTACTATGAAGAAGGAAATCTTGACCAAAGTGGGCGACTTGACGGGTTATCTCACGAATAGTTTCGCTTCCGCGTTCAACGTCAATTCGGATGCTATCATTGGAGCATTTAAACTAAACTTCACCGAAGAAGAGTTATCGCGCGTGGTTACGGCAATGTTTACTAAGAAAAAGTCAACTCTGGCGACAAATCTTTCGGCTTTGGGCTATCAAGGCTTAGATGATCCAACGACGATGGCGTTTTATTTCTGGAGTTTTGACGGAAAAACGAGCTTCATGGAATTCCTGGACAATTACAACGAAAGAATGCGTGAGCTCAAAATGGACGATAAAGTAATTGAATATACGGATACCACGGGCGTGCTAATGTCTTCTGTGAAGGTAATTGTGGATGCGGTGTCATATGTTCTGATTGCGTTTGTGTCGATTTCACTGGTAGTATCTTCGATTATGATTGGCGTGATTACTTATATCTCGGTATATGAACGCACAAAAGAAATCGGGATTTTGCGTGCGATTGGGGCATCGAAGCATAATATTTCATCAATCTTTAATGCCGAAACATTTATTATCGGGCTTTTGTCTGGCCTATTTGGAGTGGTGGCTTCGTATTTGTTTATCCCAATTATTAATTTAATACTCCATCATTTTACGGGTGACATTCCTTTGTCTGCGTATTTGGATCCCAAAATGGCACTATTCTTGATTGTGCTGTCGGTTGTATTGACCCTGATAGGTGGATTAATACCAGCACGCTCGGCCTCCAAGAAAAACCCCGTAGAAGCCTTGAGAAGTGAATAGTTTTAGCGTTTATTCTTGATTTTTTGCGTGTTTTATGCTATAATAGAGGTGTTGATGTAGTCTAGTTCCTTTAAAAAGGAGGGGATATAATGTTGAGTAAGAATCCAACGAAACACGAACTGTTTTGTGAAGCAGACGAGCTTTTGAAAGATGGTGGCGGGATATCTTCATATTGGATTGGTGGTCATATCCATAATGAGGCCCACTCTAAGGATCGAAAAATTACTCTTTCGTGGGATGAATATCCTAACGATGAAAAAGTAAAAAATGTAGTTTACGAAAAAAAGGATTAGACTTTCTTCAACCTAGGGCGCGAAGTGCGCCCTAATTTTTGTTTTTTTTAAGTATGACTATAGAGTCGGGATTATAGATCCCCGCCCGCTCGCGCGAAACAAAAATAGAAAGCGAGCTTTCTATTTTTCTTTCGTGGCTGGAGCGGAGGGATTGAGAATCCCAGTCCGCTCGCTTGGAAAACAAAAACCGAGCACAAGTGCTCGTTTTTATTTTCCATGGCTGGAGCGGAGGGATTCGAACCCCCGAATGGTGGGACCAGAACCCACTGCCT
>JAUMXR010000045.1 GCA_030528995.1 Candidatus Saccharimonadota bacterium
GCATCTGCCCTCATTAAAGCTTCAGGCGGCAAAACTTCAGCCATCCTCGGTGTAGAAATTCCTAAAGAAAATGTTGAAAAATACGGTGTTCTTTCCGCCGAAAACGGTAATTTAGTTGGTGTAGTAGAAAAACCTACTCCCGAGGAAGCTCCTTCGAACTTAATCAATGTTTCAAAATATATTATGACGCCAGACTTACTCGAAAAAATCGTCAAATATGTCAACGAGCATGATTTTGGTCCGACTGATCAAGAATATATGGTTACCGACCCTATCGATGAATACATCAAAGAAGGTGGTATTATTAAAGTCGCTCCTACCGGTGGTGAATATTTGGATGGTGGTTCTGTAGAAGGCTGGCTCCACGCCAACAACGTAGTCTGTGGTAAATAGTTGTTTTTAATTAGTTATAGTATAATGGTAAGCATAAGAAGGAAAGTTTTTTATGCAACCAAACGATAATTTACAAACAAGCACTACCGAAATAAATATAGGAGCAACTTCTCAAGCCCCACAAACTGCCCCCATAAATCCTAGTAAAAACAAGCCAAAAAAGAATACTGGGATCATACTCGGTGTAATATTCTTAATACTTCTAGCCGCCGGCGGCGCTGGTTTTGGTACATGGGCTTATCTTTCCGGAAATCAAGAAAAAGAACAGTTAAACTCACGAATTGAAGAACTAAAACAACAAAACGACAAATTACAAGAAGAATTGGACAGCACCAGCACAACCATAGACAATGATTCTACCGAAGCCACCAATACGGAAGAATATGTTTATGTAGGAAAATGGGGAGTTAAATTCAAAATACCCGACCAACTCAAAAGAGTAAAATACAGTTTTTATAACGAGTATCACAGTGGTTTCAAATTTGAAACCGACTCGTTATGCGTAAGCGGCCAAAGCAAAGAAGGTATATATAGATTCAATAACACTATTGATGGAGCATATGTTTGCATTTCTAGAAACTATGGAGCAGGAGCCGGCGTAGAAAATGAAAATGTTCCACAATACCTTATCCATCCAGAAGGTGAATACTTTATCCAAAATCCTCAAGCTGTCATTTCATTAGATGAAGAATCAAAAGCAGTTGAATTAGAAAGCCTCGAACTCATTAGAAGCATGTTATCCGAAGAGAATATGACTAAAATCTAAGACCTAAATAGTTTATTATTTCACAGAAATCAACGACTCACCCCACTCACTCGGATAATCATTCTGTCCCAAAAGCACTGCAATCGTCGCCGCCACATTTTTCAGCCCCGGCCCAGCCGTACCAGACAATTGATAATGCTCACGATTTACTGTGTCATCACAAATAATAAACGGCACCCGATTAGTCGTATGCGAAGTCTTAGGCTGCCCATCCCTATCGATCAACTCTTCTGCATTACCATGATCCGCCACAATCACCATAACCCCGCCAAGCTCCTTCACTTTCTCGTAAATTCGCGCAAGACTCAGATCAATCGCTTCCATCGCTACAATCGTCGCCTCCATATCAGCGGTATGCCCCACCATATCCCCACCAGGGAAATTCAACCGCACAAACTTATAATCCGGCAACCTAGCAATCACCTCATCCGTTATTTCCGCCGTTCGCATCCATGGCCGTGTCTCAAACGGCTCCGTATAAGAATCTATCTGGTAAAATTCTTCATAAGGCGCTTTTTCATAGCTGTTTCCATTAAAGTAGTAGGTAATGTGCCCAAATTTCACTGTTTCCGAAATAGCAAATTCCGAAATCCCACGCGAACCAAGAAATTGATTCAAAGGCTCAGAAATAGAAATTGGCTCCACCAACCGATGCTCTGGCACATGCGTATCCAAATTGTACTCTGTCATCCCTACAAAATATACATCATCCGGAGTATAACCGCTTCTATCAAAATACGGAAAATCCCAGTAAGTAAACGCCTGCGCAATTTCTATCGCCCGGTCCGCTCTAAAATCAAAATAAATCAAAGCATCACCTTTTTTGATTTTTCCCACCGGTTTTTCATTCTCATCCACAATCACAAACGCCGGCAAATTCTGATCCTGTACATTTGGGTCAATTCTTCTTAAAATTTGGATTGCTTCTTCTGCAGTCTTAAAATAATATCCAGCTTCGCCATTCACCATCATATCCCAACCGCGTTTCACCATCGGCCAATCATTCTCATATCTATCCGACACACAAAACATTCTTCCACCACCAGAAGCAATTTTAATGTCTGCATCAGGAAATCTTTTTACAAATTCCTCAAATCTACGAATAAATTTTGGCTCCGCCTGAGGTTCCACATCGCGACCATCAAAAATCGCGTGAACTCGCATCTTGCGCACACCCTCTTTGTAAGCACGCTCAACCATTTGTTCAAGATGTGAAATATGACTATGTACCCCACCATCCGAGAAAATACCCGCGAAATGTAGTGTCGCGGTATCCATATCTACATTATACCACGGATTACCGGATTTGTCAATATTTTCACCAGTTGCACCCCTGTGCTGATTTTCACTCAAAACTCTTGTAATCGCCCCCTTCCAAGCCTCAGATTCAAACACTGAACCGTTCAAGAAAGCTTCTTCAATATGCGCTATTCCCTGTTTAATGGCTCGTCCCGAGCCCATCGTATTATGGCCAACTTCAGAATTACCCATTTGCCCAGGAATTAATCCCACAGCTTCACCAGAAGCATCCAAAGCAACATGAAGATAATCTCGCGCTGCCCTACCAAGAAAAGATGTCCTTGCCTTACTCACTGCATTCCCGGCCGAATCCGGCGCGAGCCCCACCCCATCAAGCACTGCCAAAACTACCGGCCCATCATACGATAATTTATCCATAACCATATTATACTATTATTTTATATGGAGAACAAGCATAGTACGATAATATTAACTATCGCAATACATGCCACCACTCTAATACCCCACTTAAACCAAGTTGAATAATCTACTTTAGCCAGAGCCAACCCGCCCATGATCGCACCACAAGTTGGTGTAATAAGATTTACCAAACCATTTGCCGACACGATTGTCATAGCTGCTACGTTGGTGCTGTAACCAAGAGTTGAAGCAACTGGTGCAATAATTGGCGTAGACAAAGTAGCTAGACCAGAAGACGACGGTACTAGTACCGACAATACTACATGAAGTAGATAATTCAAAGGTACGAAGGCCATTTCAGGAAGCGAAGCAAGTCCAGCCGCCGCATTTACTACGATGAAGTTATCAAGTGAAGTTTCAGCCATCAAGACCGACGCACCACGCGCTACCGCAATCACTAAGATAACACCAATCATATCGTCCGCCCCGTCAACAAAAGCATCCACAAAACCGTGCTCGCCTTGCCTGTTAATGATGGCAATAATAATAGCACAAATTAAGAACCATAGTGCCGCTTCATAGAACCACCAGTTACCAAGCGAAGAACCAGTGAGCCATCCAGTCCACGAATCAAAGAAAGTGATACCAAATTCATTCCAAGGTATAAATCCTACAATCATTACTAGAAAAGTAATTGCAAATACAATCAAAGTCGCAATTTGTTTGCCCGACAGTTTCACTACATCGCCTTGCGCTCTTAAAAACTTACCATATTTTTTTTCAGCGGCTGCTTTTTCGCGTAAGCTAAGGAACGTAGAACCTTTATCGCGCTGCACTTTTTTGGCATATCGAATTACAAAGAATGCCGAAATTGCAAGTGTCGTCAACCACAAAACCACTGCAATTAAAATCACCGTGCCTTGACTATATTCAATTCCTGCATCTTTCATTGCTGAAAGTGCCACACCAGTTGCAAAGGGGTTAATCGTTGAACCTAGTACACCAGATCCCGCACCAAGCAAGATAGTGGCTACGCCTACTAAAGGATCTAACCCTGCCGCAAACATCGTTGCCGCAATCAATACATAAAACCCTACACTTTCCTCCATAAAACCATAAGTAGTACCAAGTACCGAGAAAATCAACATCAAAAGTACAATCAAAAGATATTCTTTACCATGTAATTTT
>JAUMXR010000018.1 GCA_030528995.1 Candidatus Saccharimonadota bacterium
CCGCTACCGGTAATTTTAATCCGTTTGGCGGTACCTTTATGCGTCTTTAGTTTCGGCATAAAACTTCCTTTCGTTAAATTTGTTATTCAAAGTGCTACCAGGAGGCCTAGAAAGTAGGAAATACTTTTGTCGTACCAAATCTGGTTATTTCTTGCGAACTTGCACAGACAAGTTCCGCCCGCTCATTTGTTGTTTACCTTCAGTTACGATATCATCACCTAGAAGCCCCAGTATTCTATTCATTAATTCTGGGCCTAGCTCCTTGTGCGCCATCTCGCGACCTTTAAAGACTACAATAATCTTCACGCGATCACCGTCATCTAGGAAACTACGCATTTTGCGGACTTTGATATTAAGGTCGTTATCTGAAATTTTAAGACCAATCTTCATTTGCTTAAGCTCGGACTGCTTCTCTCGGGCTTTTTTGCGGTTCCTGGCCTCTTCTTTCATCTTTTGATACTGGAATTTACCCCAGTCAATAATTTTAACAACCGGCGGATTGGCGTTAGCAGCAATCTCCACTAAATCCACTCCCTGTTCCTTCGCCAGAAGCTGGGCATCACGACTAGACATTATGCCTAGTTGCTCCCCATTAGAACCTATAACGCGGACCTCAGGATAGCGAATTTCTCCGTTTAGCCTAGTCCGTGAATTGTTTTTTATAGTAGTCCTTTCTTCTCTTGAATTAACCTGTAAACAATTATAGCAAAAACCCCCTTAAAGGTCAAGGGGGAATTGCTAAATGGCTTCTGTTATTATTGTTTCTTTGGAGCGTTGCCAACAGTTTTATCAATCTTGGTCCAAGTCAAGATAACCTGTGCGATGCCAGCAATAATCAATAAGAATACACCAAAGCCTGGCGCTGCAAACCCAGCAGACTGAGTATTGATTATGATAATTGCGATAATACCAAACAAAACCATCGCGCCACCGAGCGCTGAATCAACAATTCTACTTAGCTTTGGGGTGAGATTAATCTTGATTAGTCCAAACATAGTGAGAAGTTTCCAGGCGGCAACAACTAAACCGATAATAAGCGACAATATACCAAGTGCCACTACCGGGTTATCAAAACCATTACCGGTGGCTGACATACCAAAAGCCGATACGGAAAACCACGGCAAGAATACCGCAATAAACCCAACTCCACCACAAATAGCGATTAATAAATCTTTTAGTTTCATAAAAACTCCTTATATTACATTAATTCAATTATATCACATAGTGCTAAAAATAATAAAAACATTATCGTTTTCGGTAAGTCAGCGCTTCAGCTAGATGCCCCACCTTAATTATCTCGGAATTATCGAGATCGGCAATCGTTTGTGCGACTTTAATTGTCTTAAAATATGAACGTGCGGAAAGAGCTAGTCGCTCAGAGGCATCAGCGAGTAGCCTTTCGGCATCAGGCTCTAACCTTAAATATTTTGTTACTTGATATGACGAAAGGGAACCATTATACATTCCATCTCGCCCATACCTGAGCCGTTGATGTTCAATTGCCTCTGTTATGGTATTTTTTACAACAATGTGCTCTCTGCTCGATGCCGACCCCATCCCTCTTAGATCTTTATTTTCAACCTTTTCCGCAATAATATTCATGTCCATTCTATCAAATAGCGGACCGGATATTTTTTTCCGATAGTTGCGAATTTGGGCCTCGGAGCATTTGCATTCATGCGTAGGGTCCCCTGAGTAACCACAGGGGCAAGGGTTCATTGTGGCTACCAACATAAAGTCGGCCGGATAGGTAATTTTTTGCCCAGCTCTCGAAATAGTAATCTCCTTGTCTTCCAAAGGTTGGCGGAGGGCTTCCAGTACTGAACGGGGAAACTCCGGTATCTCGTCTAGGAAGAGAACGCCTTTATGTGCTAGGGATATTTCACCTGGCCCAGTGGCTCCGCCAATCATGGAAGTGGCACTAGCGCTATGATGGGGGTTTCTAAATGGCCTCGTAGACACCGCTTCATCTGTCGCTAAACCCGCCAAAGAGTAAATCTTTGACATCTCGACTATTTCTCCAGGCGTAGGCGCTGGCAGTAGATTCGCAGCCGCTTTGGCTAGCAGTGTTTTCCCGGCACCTGGGGGACCGGAAATCAAGATATTGTGGTGGCCAGCAATTGCGATTTGCATTGCCCGCTTTGCTAACTTTTGCCCACGTATATGGTCGTAAATTGGGCCATTGAACTGATCGTCTGATTGTAGGCAGTCACTAGTTTTTATTCTGGTAAATGCTTCAGGCCCTATTTGCTTTTTTAAGACTAATACCAGTTCTAGTAGTGTCCTAACTCCGCAAACAGAGACGTCATCAATCAATGAAGCCTGTGGCAGGTTTGCAACCGGCACAAATATTTCCTTATATCCGGCCTTTTTCGCCGTCTCTACGATGTTTATTATGCCTTTTACAGGCTTTATTTCGCCATTTAAGGACAATTCACCCACGAATGCTCGATTCTCCACGTCACTTCTAATCAACTGTCTAGATAAAACCAACACCGCCAGCGCAATTGGTAAATCTAGATAAGCCCCATCTTTCGCCAGTTCCGCAGGGGCAAGATTAATAGTAACCTTTTTGTCTGGAAAAAAGAACTCAGAATTAACAACGGCGCTTCTAACGCGTTCTTTTGCCTCATTTACGGTTTTATTTGCCATACCTACGATATTAAACGCTGGTAGTCCGCGATTCATATCTCCTTCAACTTCAACCAGCTTTCCATGAAAACCGTAGGGAACCATCGAATGTATTTTTGCGATCATGGCTTTTCTTTAGCACAGCACGAAATTATTATCAACCAAAACACCGTAATTATGCTTATTTACAGATATGAAAATGAAACAATAATCAAAAACAGGGGACAAAATCAGCGTTTTAGAGGTAGGTTGTGGAAAACTCGGCCAAAAATGAATAAAAAAAGTATGAAAAAAGTGTTGACATAACCATTTTATGGGCTTATAATAGAGATAGCTTTTGAATAAAAAAATTATTCAAAAGGTCAAAACAAAAATTTAGCCAAAATAACTCCACACTCTACAAAAAGACCGGTTTTCCTCGCAGTTACCGGTCTTTTTCTATGTGCGGAGAATTACTGAACGGAATTAACGCTATTGAAATTCGCGATTTTAATAAATAAAACTATCAAAAAAGCCATGTTAATGGCTTAAATTTTCAAATATGGTGGAGCTGCCGGATACTGCCTCCGGGTCCGAATTATCACTGGGTCACAATTCTACGCGTATAGTCTCTTGTTTTGTCTTAGCGGAGATCGTTAGCTGCAAGAAACAAAACTAACGAATGCCATGGCTAAATTTTCGTGTTGATTCTCGCCAATTAAGCAACCTTATTTCCGTTCTATGATAATCCTGATGCTACGGAAACTTACACCAAGACCAGCCTAGAAATAATAATTAGGCATAAGCTGGCATGTACATGACATGCGCAGTTTTTGTGTTTTTAGCACTTATTAATACTTACGGTATTTAATCGACGCGCCTTATGACTGTTAATATTCCGTCTAAGCTATAATCAGCCCCAACTGTTGTTAATTTTACCACAAAGCCAAACAAAAATCAATGAAAACCTCGTATCGAAGAGTATTAAATAACACGAAAATAATCGTAATGTTGTAATATTTACAACAAAATGAACAACAAAATAGAACAGGGAATAATAAGGGTTTATGTTGTTAAAATTACATCAATAAAACTGAATAAAACTCTTGATTTTTTTAGTAAAGTATGCTACCATAAAAACAGTCGTGATGACTAAATAAAAACTTCAAAAACAAAGGAACCTTAAAATGAAAAAGCATCAAAAGCCATAGAATTTGGCGGGCGAAAAGGTAATTTCTAGCCATAAATTACACAATTAGGAATTACCTAGAGCTCCGCCAAATCCCGAAAGGGAAAAGCGTAGAGCGCATAGTTAAATCTTTCGTTAGCACCTTCCTAAAAACATAAACAAGAGCGGAAGAAATAAACTATAAGGACATTTGCTTCACTCTAAGTGAAGCGGTCAAAAGGGAAAGCGGCCAGGGTTGCGGCAAATAGTTAAGATTTTAGAGCCGGATAACCCCCCGCTCCCTCCCTGTTTAAGCAAATACTTGGGGGAACCAACCAAATATGTTACAATAAGGTTATGAAACATAACCGCGTTGTTCTAATCATAAGTATCATTGGACTCGCAGCCTTAATCCTTATGATCAATCTGACTTCTCCGACGGAAATAGGACCGTTCGGAGTTTTGTTATTTTTTACAACATTATATGTGGTATTTCTGGGCATTATCTATTTCCTACTAAAAGCCTTTACGATAGTTGCTTTTAAACAAAAGGTTCGAACTAACAAAGATTATCTTTATGCTGCAGTTGCTGCCTTCGCACCTATTATGCTCCTGATGGCGCGTTCTTTTGGTGCAATAAACCTCTGGACAGTAAGCTTAATCGTAATTTTCACAGCACTTGCAGAATTTTTAGTATACAAAAAAGTTTAAGAATGTGGTAATATAAGCATATGAATAATGGTCAGACTAACCCAAGCAATCAACCGCCAGTGCCACCGGATTTTTTTACAGTAGGAGCTGATAGTAATAATCCTGAGGTTAGCGATTCTACGGGTAATAATTTGGATACATCGGGTATCGGATGGAGCCCTCAAGCGGATCATGACACCCAAAGAGTAGGTAGAAGCGCGCTACATGAAAATGGTCCATTTCAATCACCAGATAATAACGCAGAATCAATAAAGTTCGAAATGCCACCTGATTACGTCGAACCAGTGGTACAAGAATCTATTTCGAAAGAAGAATCAACTCAATCCCAACCGCAACCAGATTCAAATATCGACCAGCCCGATACGATAAACTTCGACAAGATAAAAACTTCAGACACTTTATCTCCCTCCAGCATCCGAGAAATCGATAAAGCCGAAAAAAAGCTAGAACAAGATGGGAAAATGGGTGACTTCTACAAAATGGCACGCCAGATGACGGAAGCAAATGTCAATAACTCCTATGGGGACAAAGCGAACTGGAAGGGTAACCAATGAAAGCTATCTGTTTCTGTATTTTTTACAACAATCTAAGCGGTCTGGAGAAACAGTAATGGAACTCTGGGTGGTAATTATGATTATAGCTATCACAATAGCACTTATTGTAGCTGTTGTTTTTGCTACCAAAATTTCAAAACTACGTAAAGCCAAAAAATACGAACGCGGGCTCAAGATGGTACCTCTTCTAATCCACTTACCCCCCACCACTGACGACATTGAAGGCGGTGGTCGTGATAAACGTGACATTGCTGAAGAGGCTATTTCGAAAGCCCAGGTAATGTACTCTATACTTTCATCTACCATTACCAAAGGCATAAAAGCAAAGCTTTACGGCCAGCGTCATTTTTCATTTGAAATCATAGCCAAAGACGGCTTTATTAGGTACTATGCCATTATTCCGGTCGTCCTCGCAGAGACAGTAAAACAGGCTGTTCAGTCTGCCTATCCCACCGCCAGAATCGAAGAAAAAATGGAAGATAACATCTTTGAGGGTAGCAATAATATCGACACGGTAGCCGGGGCAGAGCTAACTCTAAGCAAAGACTTTTATTTACCAATAGCTACCTATGAAGATACCAAGAGAGACGCTCAGCTTGCTCTTCTGAGTGCATTGTCTAATGTGAGTAAAGATGAAGGCACTGCTGTTCAAATTTTGTTCCGCCCTGCAGAAAAAAGTTGGTCCGAGAAAGCCAAACAATATGTTGAAAATACCCAAAAGGGCAAAAAAGTCAAAACTGGTGGAGCCCTATTTGGCCAGCTGGTTATTGATGTCATGCGTGCCCCGTTTGAGCCTCCGGCAGAACGCGAAGAAAAGAAAGTTGAAACCACGATTTCCTCAATTAAACAAGAAGAACTTACGGCGGTGTCTAACAAAATGCGCTTTCCGGCATTTGAGACACTTATTAGGGTTGTCGCCAGTTCTCAAACCAAAGCACGTTCAGAAGCCTTGGTTGGCGGGGTAATCTCTGCTTTCTCTCAATTTAACTCACCAGAGTTGAATGGATTTTCCGTTAATACCATGAAAGATACCAAAAAACTTGCCATAGATTACACTTTTCGCTTTTTCCCCTTAAAAACCCGTTCAAATATTTTGAACAGCGTCGAACTTGCTAGCATTTTTCATTTGCCTGAGCAATCCGCGATTCCTAACTCGCAGGTCGAGCGTCAGCTCACTAAACAAGTGGATGGCCCAGCGCGCCTTGCCACCGAAGGACTATTCCTTGGCACTAACGAGTTTCGTGGTGCTAAGAAGGCCATTTATCTCCAAGAAAAAGATCGCCGTCGCCATATGTATGTAATCGGGCAAACTGGTATGGGTAAATCTGTCTTCCTTGAGAACCTTGCTTTCCAAGATATGTGTGACGGGCGTGGTTTTGCATTTATTGACCCCCACGGTGACGCCGTAGAAGCTCTCCTAAAACGGGTACCAGAGGAGCGTATTGATGACGTTATCTATTTCGATCCAGCCGATATTGAACATCCAGTCGGCATGAATATGTTTGAGTTTACCAACGATGACCAAAAAGATTTCATCGTCCAAGAGGGAATCAGCATGCTTCAATCTCTCTTTGACCCTCAAAACCAAGGTTTCTTTGGCCCCCGTGGTCAACATATGTTCCGTAATGCCGCTCTCCTTCTCATGGCCGACCCCGCTGGCGCCACCTTTATCGACATCCCACAGTGCTTCACTGACCCTGAATTTGTCAAATCTAAGCTCAAATACGTCACCGATAAAGCCGTCTATGATTACTGGACCAAAGAATTCCCAGCTTCACAAAAGTCCAACGATGCCGGTGAAGTCATTACCTGGTTTGCTAGCAAATGGGGTCCATTTATTGCTAATACCATCATGAAAAACACCTTAGGCCAAGTCAAATCCGGCTTCAATATTCGCGAAATCATGGACAATAAGAAAATCTTCCTCGTCAATCTCTCCAAGGGACGTCTCGGTGACATTAATGCTAACCTCTTAGGTATGATTTTTGTAATGAAGTTCCAGCAAGCAGCTATGTCGAGACAGGATATCCCTGAAGACCAGCGCCAAGACTTCTGTCTCTATGTTGATGAGTTCCAAAACTTCGCTACCGACTCCTTTGAATCTATTCTCTCTGAGGCCAGGAAATATCGTCTCAACCTCATCGTCGCTAACCAGTTTATGACCCAGCTTACCGAAAAAATCAGGGAAGCTTTGCTCGGTAACGTGGGTACTATTATCTGCGGCCGTATCGGCGTAACAGATGCGGAACTCATGGTTAAGGCCTTTACGCCCACCTTCACCGCCGAAGACCTGACCAAAACTCCTAATTTCGCCGCTGTGGCTAAAGTCATGATGTTTGATATGCCATCGGCGCCGTTTACCATTAATCTACCAGCGCCAATGGGCGAACCCAACGAGGAATTAATGAATACCCTTAAGGTTTACTCTGCTACCAAATATGGCAAAACTAGAGCTGAAGTTGAAAAGGAAATTGAAGACCGCTGGACAGCCGCAGACCGCGCTAAAAAGGCCGAAGAGGAGGCAGCCATGCAAGAACACGTTTCCGACTCCAAAACCGCTCCTACGGGCCAAAATTCAAGCCAGGGAGGGTTTTTGGACGCCTGGTTGGATGAACATCAAAGCTAACAAAAGCATAAGCCGGTAATTTCATAAGCACTTGATTTTTAGCGCTCAAGGTGTATAATAGAGAGAACACTTAAGAAGAGGTACAAAATGGCTGGAAAAGCTGAAGAGTATGATTCGTCCGAAATCAGAGTACTGGAAGGGTTGGAGCCGGTCAGGCTACGCCCTGGTATGTATATCGGTTCTACCGGTTACGATGGTCTTCATCATCTGATTAAAGAGATTGCCGACAATGCCATCGATGAGGCTATTGCTGGCTACGCAAACAAAATTGAAATCACTATCTTGACCGATGGTGGCGTTAAAATCGACGACAATGGTCGTGGTATTCCTGTAGACATCCACCCCAAGACTGGTAAATCCACTCTAGAGACGGTCTTAACCGTACTTCATGCTGGTGGCAAATTCGGTGATGGCGGCTACAAAGTATCATCTGGCCTTCACGGCGTCGGTTCCTCTGTGGTGAACGCTTTGTCTACTCACATGATTGCCGAGGTTTATAGGGATGGCAAAACTAATCACATCGAATTTGACGTCGGCAAGCCCACCATGGACTTAAAAGTTACCAGCGGTGCTCCGCGTGAATCTGGTACCTCTATTACTTTTTATCCTGATCCTACTATTTTTAAAGAGACCACCACTTTTGATTATGACTGGGTTTCTAGCTATGCTCGCCACCAAGCCTATCTTACCAAGGGCATTTTGATTACCGTCAAAGATGAACGTACTGGCGCCAAGGAAGCATTTTACTTCGAAGGCGGCATCAAAAGCTACGTCAAGCGTCTCAATAATGGCAAAGAGGTTCTATCTGATGATATCTTCTATGTTGACAAGCAAAACGGCGATGTCGGTGTTGAAATCGCCCTCCAGTACAATGATTCTTATGCTGAAATTATGAAACCTTTTGCTAACAACGTTCTTACCCCTGATGGTGGTATGCACGTAGTTGGTTTTAGAACTGGTCTCAACCGTACCATTAATGACTACGCTCGCAAGAACGGCCTCCTAAAAGAGAAGGAAGATAATCTTACCGGTGACGATATCAAAGAGGGCCTCACCGCTGTTATTCTAGTTAAACTCCCTGATCCTCAGTTCGAAGGCCAGACTAAGAACAAACTCGGCAACCCCGAGGTGCGTGGTATCGTTGATAAGATTATGACCGAATACTTCAGTTACTATCTAGAAGAAAATCCTGCTATTGCCAAGAAGATTGTCGGTAAAGCCACCCTGGCCGCTCGCGCCCGCAAGGCCGCTCGCGCCGCTAGGGATAACGTTATTAGGAAAGGCGCTTTTGAGGGGCTCAACCTCCCCAGTAAACTCGCCGATTGTTCATCGCGTAGCCGTGAAGATTGCGAACTCTTCATCGTAGAGGGTAACTCCGCTGCCGGTTCCGCTAAAGAAGGTCGTAATCCTAAGATTCAAGCGATTCTGCCCCTAAGAGGTAAAGTATTAAACACCGAACGCGCACGCCTCGACAAGATGCTCGCTAACCAGGAGCTCGTCTCTCTGATTAAAGGTCTAGGCGTAGGAATTGGTGACCAGTTTAATATTGATGGTCTCCGTTATGACAAGATTATCTTTATGACCGATGCCGATGTTGATGGTCTCCATATTGCCACACTTCTGATGACTTTCTTTTTCCGATACATGCCTCAGGTAATCGAGGCTGGCCATGTCTATTTGGCGAAGCCACCCCTATTTGGTCTCATCAAGGGTACAGGGAATACTCGTAAGATTGACTATGTTTACGACGAAGTCGCCCTCGAGAAGAAACTCACCGAAAAGATTGAAGAACGCAAAAAGGCTGGCACTAAGATTGACGAATCTCAAGAGAGATTCAAACAAGCCGGTTATACCGCTCAACAACGCTTTAAGGGCCTCGGCGAAATGGACGCCAAGCAGCTTTGGGAGACTACTATGGACCCAGAGAATCGTATCTTGGTTAAAGTTCATGTCGAAGATGCCGAAAAAGCCGACGCCGTCTTTACGAAGTTGATGGGAGACCAAGTCGAACTCCGCAAAAACTTCATCCAAGCCGGTGCCGCCACTGTTAACCTTGACGATTTGGACTTCTAAGGGAAGGAGATAAGATATGAAAGACGACAAGAACAAAGACAATCTAAATACAGAGTCTCAGGATATGCCCACTGAGGACCATTCGCGACCAACGGGGAGCGAGCGAGCGCCCGAGCCCCGTAACGACCGTCGTAGGAGCCGAGTAGAGAATGAACCTGTTCATTCTCTAGAGGCGACGCCAGACGGACGACCTTTGGTCGACGGGCGCGAGGGCAGCGTGTCCGAAGAGGGCATATCTGAGACACCTGTAATACAAGATGGTATTGAGGTCAAGCCAGTCGAGCATACCATGGAAGACTACTTCCTCCGTTACTCGATGTCGGTCATCGTTGACCGTGCCTTGCCTGATGTTCGTGACGGTTTGAAGCCAGTTAACAGACGTATTCTTTACGCTATGAACAAAAATGGCTGGAAGCCACCTCATCCTACGGTCAAATCCGCGAAAATCGTCGGTGACGTCATGGGTGCCTACCACCCCCATGGCGACTCTTCCATCTATATGGCGATGGTCAACCTCGCTCAGCCCTGGAAAATGCGTTATACCCTTATTGAGGGTCAAGGTAACTTCGGTTCTGCTGATGGTGATGAACCAGCCGCTTACCGTTACACTGAGGCTCGTATGGATAAAATTGGTGTCGAACTCCTTGCTGACATTGAGAAAGATACTGTAGACTTCCGTGATAACTTCGACGGCACCACCCAGGAACCTGTTGTCCTTCCGGCTGCACTCCCCAATATACTCTTAAACGGTCAGATGGGCATCGCTGTAGGTATGGCCACCAACATCCCACCGCATAACCTCGGTGAACTAGTTGATGCTACTGTGGCCCTCATCGATGACCCCGAAATCACTCTAGATGGTCTTATGAAGCATGTCAAAGGTCCAGATTTCCCAACCGGTGCTGAAGTTTACGGTGGCGCACCGATGAAGCAAGCCTATGCCACAGGGAAGGGCTCGGTCACTATTCGTGCCGTTACCAATATTGAGGAGCGCAAAAACGGCCGTTATAACATTGTGATTACCGAGATGCCTTATGGCGTATCCAAGGAGGCCTTCATCGAGAAGGTTGTTCAACTAGCTCAAGATAAGAAGATTACTCATATTGCTGACGCTCGTAATGAGTCTGCTCGTGGTAAGGTTAGGGTTGTTGTCGAATTAAAGAAAGACGCCTTCCCCAAGAAAATTTTGAATCAACTTTATAAACTTACCGATTTACAGACGACATTTCATTATAATATGCTTGCTCTCGTTGATGGCATTCAGCCTCGCGTCCTCGGTCTCAAAGAAATCCTATCTGAATTCGTCAAGCATCGTCAGGTTGTCATCAGGCGTCGCACCGAGTTCGAACTTAAGAAGGCCAAAGAGCGTGCCCATATCTTGGAGGGTTTGAAGATTGCCCTCGATAACATCGACGAAGTCATCAAAGTCATTCGCGCCTCTTATGACGACGCCGACAAGCAACTCATGTCACGCTTCGGCCTCTCCGAAATTCAGGCGAACGCCATCTTGCAGATGCAGCTTCGCCGTCTCCAAGGTTTGGAACGCGACAAGATTGAAGAAGAACTGAAGCAACTTCATGAGCTTATTGAGAAGCTCGAAGCCATTCTCGCCTCTGAAGCTGAAATCTTAAGAGTTGTCAAAGAAGAGCTCCTTGCTCTTAAAGATAAATACGGTGATGAACGACGTTCTAAGATTATCAACCACGAAGTTGGCAAATTCTCCGAAGAAGAACTTATCCCAGAAGAAGAGAGTGTCATCTTACTTACCTCAGAGAATTACATTAAGCGTGTCCCGCAAAACGACTTCCGCCGTCAGAACCGAGGTGGTAAGGGTAAGCGCGGCATGACCACTAAAGAGGAAGACGTGATTGCTCAAATTATGACTGCCAATTCGCACGACTATCTGTTATTCTTCACTAATCAGGGGCGCCTCTTCCGCATGAAGGCCTATGAAGTGCCACAAGCCTCTCTTGCCGCCAAGGGGACCGCCGCCGTTAATATGCTTAATATGCACCCCGAAGAGAAAATTACCTCCATTATCAAGCAAGGCGAATCTGGTGCCAATGGCTACCTCTTTATGGCCACCAAGAAGGGAACCATCAAGAAATCCGCCATTAAAGACTTCTATAACGTCCGCAGCAACGGTCTGATTGCTATCAAGCTCGATACCGGTGATGAATTACGCTGGGTTAAGGAGACCACTGGCGAGAACGACATCGTCATTTCTACCTCCGCTGGTCAAGCTACGCGGTTCAATGAGAAAGAAGTCCGCGCTATGGGTCGCGCCGCCATGGGGGTACGTGGTATGCGCCTTCGTCCTAAGGATGAAATCGTAGGTATGGATGTTATCACCGATCCCAATCAGAAACTCATTGCTGTTTCTGCCAATGGCTACGGTAAAGCCTGCCTAGTCTCCAACTTCCCACCCCATAAACGTGGCGGGGTAGGTATTAAAGTTGCTACCGTTACCGCCAAAACTGGCCCCATCGTCGCGGTCCATACTCTAGACCCACTAGCGAAAGAAGTCATTATGATGTCCACCAAGGGGCAGGCTATCCGCGTCGCTATGAAAGAAATCCCAACTCTCGGTCGCGCCACTCAGGGCGTTCGCATCATGAGAATGAGCGAAGGTGACACCGTGGCCTCTATCGGCATCGTCCTACCAGAGGAAGAACTATCCGAGGAAGGGAACACTAAATCAGTAAAATAACTATCCATGAAAAAGGTCGCGTTTTATTCACGCGACCTTTTTGGTTGTGTTTATTCGGTTTCCCCCTTCCATTTTCGATTTATCTCAAGCCCTGCAGCCTCAACGAATCGATTCCATGTTCCGAAATGATTAACTACCGCCTTTATGTATGATGTCCTAGGATTCCTTTTAAACTCATCCATAGTCGGTGTTCTTCCGAGCTCGTTTGCCAGCATCCGTACTTGGGCAATCAGTTCATCGTCAGTTAATATACGCCTGCGCTGATTCACCTCAAGCCCCGCGGTTTCAAGGAACTGGTTCCACGAACCAAAATACTTCCATGTCACCGTACTATTTGCCGTCCTCGGGTCCTTATCAAATTCGCGCGCCGTCGGCGCCCTCCCAAGCTCCTTTGCTAAAAGCCGTACTTGAGCAACCAGCTCTTCATTGCCAATAATCGTACGTTGGCGGCGACGATTCATCTCAAGCCCCGCGGTTTCAAGGAACCGACTCCACGAACCAAAACGAATCTTTGCTGTGTCTGCGCTTACTGTTCTTGAATCGTCCTTAAACTCGTTCATAGTCGGTGTTCTTCCGAGCTCGTTTGCTAACATTTGTATCTGGGCCAACAGCTCTTCGTCGGAAATATCATTACGACGATTCACCTCAAGCCCCGCAACTTTAACAAATTGATTCCATGAGCCGAAATAGGTCTGTACCGTTGTTCTACTTGCTGTTCTTGAATCCTTATCGAACTCATCCATAGTCGGCGTCTTCCCGAGCTCCTTTGCCAGCATCTGTACCTGAGTGATTAGTTCTTCTTCGCTCCACCCGAACACTAGACGGTCCAATCTTTCCAAGATAATGGCAATATCCACCTTAGTCTGACGGAATTGAGAAGTATTGACATTCAGGACAAAATGAGGATTTTCCTCTTCATCACCCTCTCCATCAGTATGATTTATCTCCTCCATCAAAGTATTAAGGATTTCGAGCCGCCAATAGTTTCCAACAAAATCCAACACAGTTGCAAATTCTTTGCCTTCATGTAAGCGAAGGCCTCTTCCAAGCTGCTGGTAGAAGACCGTTGGTGAAACCGTAGATCTTAAAAATACTATAAGGTCGGCACGAGGTATGTCAATGCCCTCGTTCAACTGATCCACTGAAACAATAATCGGAATTTCACCTAAGCGAAAGCCATTAATTATCTCTCGATTTTCAAGAACCGGTTTTTCCGAATGAACCACCTGAGAACCTTTTAGCAATGCACTCATATTCTCTGCGTGCTCGATAGAACGGCAGAATACCAAAGTGCTGCCCGCTTTTAAATCGGTAATCTTATCCTCAATAATGTGGGCAATTTCTTCATCCCGCCTCGGGACAAAGAGTCTGCGGTTTAACTCTCTCATGGGTACCTTTTCACCATCGACCACGACGGAATCAAGGTCTACCATCTCATCAAGCATCAGATTGTAGTGTATATCTACTAGCAATCCCCGCCTAATCGCTTCTGTTAAACTCAGGTTATAGGTAATCGGCCCAAAGATTTCTTCCAAATCAAGCCCATCGTGTCTATGAGGCGTCGCTGTTATCCCTAACAGGAAATCAGGTCGGAAATATTTAATTACCTTCCTGAATGTTTCTGCTGGTGCATGATGCGCCTCGTCTACTACAATATACTTGAAGGTATCTGGCGCAAACTCTTCTTTGTAATCCAGCATCGTCTGAAAAGAGGCGAAAACAAACTCCGCCTCTGGAGCTTTACTAATCCCGTTAAAGAGTCCGTAAGTGAACTCTCCATCTAAGATACTCTGGAATGCCCCCATATTCTGTTCCAAGATGCCATTATTGTGGCAAAGAAATAACACTCTGCCACGATTGTGAAACATATACTGCTCCACATCAAAGGCTGAAACTACGGTTTTGCCGAGTCCAGTTGCCATCACGACTAGCGCAGAATGCGCGCCGTTTTTTCTCGATTCCTTTAGCGCGCGAAGCACCTCAATTTGGTATTTTAATGGTTCCATAAGCCCCCCTATTCTACAATGTAAACACTCTTAAATTGCAATCAGTTATTCAGTATAACCAATATACCCACATTATACAACAAAACATCCAAAATGTCAACCATAATCAATTTATATAACCTGTTTTTGTTTCGGATAGCCTTAGGCAGATAAAACTCTCGTGCTAAAAAACATCACACTTATGCTCCAAAATCGGGCTTACAGGGGTTGAAAAAAATGCCAATTGAGCATAATCTCTCCTCAAATAATCAAAAAGGAGTATTATGCGAAAAGTATTCATACCAGTTTTATTAACTTTAATCTCTAGTGCTGCGCTTAGCCCAGTTAGTACTACCTCAGCGGCCATTTACGACCGCGATACTACCTGGTGGTCGGTAGAAGAACTGCTTGATTTCTACCCAGAGGTGGAAGCCGAAAAAGAAGCTGAGTGTGGCCATGATCAAGATTGCCGCATGGAATTCGACTTTAGTATGATTGAACGAGGTGACAAATACAGCGCCCTCAATAATCTACTTGAATCGCAATTTTGGATTACCTCTATTAACCCAGAGACAGAGACTATCAAAGTACTATTTTTCGATGATGATATGATGCTACGCCGCATGGGTATAGAAGAAAAACTAGAATTAGAGAACCTCTATATTGGCTGGACCGAACCTTGGCTTGGCCATGGCTATTACCATGGTTTTGATAGGCCATTTGATAACACTATGCCAGGGGTACACCTGATTTACAACAGCGAAATTGAAGATGTTGGCTCGATTATCCCTTGGCAAGAAAACGAGTTCCCGATGATAGACCCAGATATCTCTGGAAATACAACAGGAGTTTTATACGTCACTATTTACGCAAAGAATAATATGTTCAATGCTCAGGGCAACGTAAATTATGCCAATTGTCTAAACTCCCCAGATTACCAAGCTGGTATGGAGTGTAAAATGTATGTATCTGGTGACCAGTGGGTCTCTTATTTTCCGCCCCGCGAGTCTATCGCAATAGAGGAAATGCCAATTGTAGAAACCAACGAACCAAACGATGCAAAACCAACTATCCCTGAGTCAGATGGCGCCGAATCTGAACACACTCTCGAGCCAAGCGATGCTGAAAACGAGCCAACCATTGAATTAATGGATACAGGGAACGAAACCTTGGAGACGGACGGTAAAGTTTCAAGCTCTCCGAATACCCAAACCACTTCAGATGGTGGCCTCAAGAACACGACGAAAGTTCACGCCCCAGATACCGGTGTGGCACCTAGCGAGGGAACGAACGCTATAGAATTTCCGTGGTGGATGGCTGTTATTATTGCGATAAACGCCATTGTCTTGGTTTGGCTTTTTCTGCCTATTCGCATTAAGACGCCACGCGGTTCTACCAAGAATAAAGTAGGGAATAGACAACATGGCAAAAGTTTTATCCCGATAATCTCCCAAAAAGACAGATTTTTTATAAAAAGTGCCAAAAAACCCTTGACAAAAAACTCCAACTGCGATAAGATGGTATCAGTCTAAAGCTGCGAGTACTTATTTTAGGAGTCTTTAGAAAT